>CAZZDT010000316.1:0-5207 GCA_964652435.1 uncultured Bdellovibrionales bacterium | reverse complement strand
GTAACCCTTGGACGCCAATCGAATACAGTGTTTATGACTCGGATGCCGACGTTTATGTTCCGGTTTACGGCCCAAGCAACAGTGACCGCTTGTCTCCATTTATGCAGCTTGATGTTCGCGTCGACAAACAATGGACTTTCGATACTTGGAAGTTGACGCTTTATATTGATGTTCAAAATGCAACAAATCGTGGGAACCAAGAAGGTTGGAGTTACGATTTTGATTTCAGCGAAAGTTCGCCTGCTACGGGGCTTCCAATCGCTCCTATTCTGGGACTTAAGGGAGAATGGTGATGCGTAAATTCAAGCAAGTTTTGGCTTTGCTGGCCTCTGTGTCTCTCTTGGTCGCCTGTGGTGATGAGTTCCAGCCGAGGACATCTTTGCAGGAAATTAGAGTTTTGACGCTGGAAGCCAGTCCACTCGAGGTGGGTCTTGGGGAAGCTGTAACGGTTCAGCCTGTTGTGTATTTGCCGCAAGAGCGCAGTATCGTTGACTACAAGTGGACCTATTGCCCGATTAATCTAGGGGCGGTTGCGGGTTACAGCTGTATTGATCCAGACTGTGAGTTACCTGTGACCTCGGCTCAATACAGTGATCCTATCACGCTGACGCCTTCGGATGCCTTGTTTGAATGCTTGGGTGTTTTGTCGACCAAGATGGAGACCGAGGGGACTGATGTATCTGAAGGAATGGATCCGGACGAGATTGCAAAGATAGATACAGCTTTGTTTTTTGAGATGACCGACGATGAAGGGCGCATTTTTCGGCATACCAAGGCCATCCCCCTTTGGAAGGAAAAGCCGGAAGTTATCAACCAAGCCCCGGTGGTTGCGGATGTTATGATCGATGGTGTCTCAGTTCTGGATGGAGCCGCGGTTGTGGCCGAACGGGAGGCGGAGATTGAGATCCGTCTAACGGTCGATCCGGAAAGCATGGGAACCTATGTGAACTCTCGCGATGAGATTGTCGATGAAGAGGCTATTGTTTCGTTTTACTCCACTGCGGGTGTTTTTAAGGCTGACCGAAAAGACGGGGTTGATGTGACCAATACCCTTCAGTTTACGCCCAGCGAAATGGCCTCCGAACCTTGGGACCCGCCTCTGGCGCTGGGGCCTGACGTGACCAGCCTGGATATCTACGCGGTGGTTCGTGATGGGCAGGGTGGCCAAACAGCCGTGGGTCCATTTACCGTGGATCTGGTTCCTTCTGCCTCCGCCAATTAAGCGTATTAGAGTTTTTATTTGAGTCTTGAGGGAGCTGGATGTCACCGGTGCCCACGTTTTGCTCTATCTTACGACTTTCGATTTGACTGATTTCGGACCAAAACGTTCACAAAACCGGGAAAACCCCTTTCTTTAAGTTATTGTATTTATTGGGTTTTGTGTTTTTGAGAACGTTTTGAGCGTTTTCGCCTTGAAAAATTCGACCATAACGCCCTACCTAGACGCCGCTATGGCAAATGACAGGCTCACAACGGCAGATGCCGCCAAATTGGCAGGCGTGGCTACATCAACAATCAAGCGTTGGGCAGATCAGGGATTGATCCGCTTTACTCGGACCGCTGGAGGACACCGGCGCTACACCCGAGCCGTGGTCGAGCGGATGCTTCACGGTGAAGAACGAGCGGCCACAGATCCTGAGGTTGACGTTTGGCTTGAGTGCCTGATACGCCTTGACCGTTATCAACTCGAGAGTAGATTAATGTCAGCTCGAGCTGATTTGGGAAGTTGGAACAAAGTAGCAGATGTTTTGGGTCGAGCTCTGCTCGAACTGGACAAGAGAGCGGCTGAGAGCTGTATCACCAAGTCGCAATACCACGGAGTTTGGGAGGGGCTGCGGAGAGTGATCAATCGAATATCCGATGGATTGCCACTTCATGCGGACTCTCGGGTCTGTGTGTTGGCTGGTGTGAAGACCGATATCCATTCCGTCGGCCTTTCTTTGGCAGAGTTATGCCTCCGAGAAGCTGGCTGGAATCCGATTTGGATTGGAAGACGAGAAAATGATGCTGGAGTGCTGGAGGCGCTCAATACCTACGAGTCTCGTGCGGTTTTCTTAGATGCTTCTTGCTCAACCATCGATGGCTCTTTGCTGAATGCTGTCGCTTCTCAGACTGGCGAGGTCTGCCAGGGGCAGGGGGCTGAACTTTACCTCTGTGGGTTAGGGTCATGGCCATCAGAGCCTGGCTATGGAACTCGCCTGCGAAGCTGGAACGATTTGTCGCATATTGCGACGATGGCTGACTAAGCTCTTTAGAGCGGTTGGCTTTAGTGAATAGAAAATAAGGCTTGAAGGATGCGCCCCATATTTCAAGCCTGTTGATTTAAAATGGATCCCTCGGGATCTGGCTCGAATATTAAGCTCTTTGACAAGAGCAGTGGTCTCAGGACTCAAAGGAAAATGTCATGCTCGGAAAATTGCCCCATAACTTAAACGGCTCAGGGACCGACCTGCGTCAGCCAACCATGCTCAAAGGTTTTTTGCTGACAACTTGCTTGGTTGCTTTTAGCTTCTTTTCAGGTGCTTGCTCAGATGATGCTGAGGAAGAAGCTGGTGTCACCGCAGACCCTTGTGCGGTACAAACCTTACCATTGCAGAGTCGAGTACGGTTTCCTGTGGGTGCAACCATGTATCTCCCGGCGATGCCAGATGCAGATGCATGTGGAACCATTGCTTGGACGATGAGCAGTGCACCAGCTGAGAACGCGAACGCATTGGTTGCGGCTGACGATGGCTTTGCGCGTTTTACGCCTCACGTTGAAGGTGATTATTCTTTCACGGGCACCCATCCTGAAACCGGCGATACATTGGAAGAAACTTTTACGGTTGTTTCAAGCGTGGGTCAGGCATTTCATAACTACAACTATTACCCATGGCATTCGGTTGCGAATGTGGGTGACGAGCTGTGGATTGCAAATGTTTATAGCCCAACGATTTCTCGTTTGAGCCGTGTTGATTTAAGCACCATTGGTTTGATTGAGGTTGGCGAATGGCCGGCATCATTGGCTCCAGTTCCTGGCCAGGAAATGGTTGTCGTGGCGAATAAGGCCAGCGATACACTTGGTTTTGTTGATGTTCGGGAAGAACGTCAAGTTGATGCTGTATGGGTTGGTGATGCACCTGCGGGTGTTGTTGTTAGCAGCGACGGAGCCAGAGCTTATGTGTCACTGTCTGGTAGCAATCAGGTTGCTGTGGTCGACATTGCAGAGCGTAAGCTTGTTAAGCAAATCGATGCTGTTTTTGACCCACTGGCTCTTGCTTTAAATGAAAGTGATAATCAGCTTTTCGTAGCTTCGCACCGTTCGGGACAAACCAACCAGTATCCCTATGAAGGCCGTGACATCGAAGATGAAAAAGACATCGCAATCATTGATACGAATACTTTGGAAGTGACTGGATTCATATTGGAAGCATCCAGCACCATTAACGATTTATTCTACAATGCCGACAGCGATGAGCTTTGGATGGTTGGTACAGACAACGATATCGAAGGCGGATTGAACGATGAGGATGTTTACAGCTTTATGCACGAGGTGGTTGTTTTAGAGCCAACCGCAGGTGTTGCTAGCCGCATTCGCAGTGCTGATTTAACGCGACAAGCATCCTCTACGGGCGATGCTGTATCACTTCAAAATATGACTGTGTGTAACGGAGAAGTTTGGGTGACGGCTGAGTCCAGCGATGCAACCATTGTTTTGGACCCGGTAACCTTAGAGGAAACTGCTCGCTACACAACCACCGGCCGCCCTCGCTCGATTAGCTGCGATGATGGTCTAACGGTTGTTCACGGTGCGGTAACCAACGCACTTCACCGCATTGGCAGTGGCAATGTCGCCACCGTAGGAACCAACAGTCCTGATACGCGAGAAGATAATATCATTTTCGGTCAGCAGGTATTTACCATGCCCGGAGAAACCGTAGGCTCGAACCGAACGTGTGCAAGCTGCCACGTTGATGGCCTGAGTGACGGTGTTGTTTGGAATGCGGGACCTTTCCCGAACCATCAAGTGACGCGCCCGTTTCGCTGGCTTGAAGGCACTGGCCGAATTGGCTGGGACGGTTACGTTGGAAGCATCAAGGTTTCTGGTTACGTGGGTGGTTCAACCATCAATGCTCGTCCAAATACTGAGGAGGCAATCAGTTTGGGAGATTTTCTCGCCTCGCTGATGCCAGCTCCAGCTGCAAACGGTTGGACTGAGCGGGATGGCTCGATGACTGCCCAAGCCTTGGAAGGCTTTCAGGTATTCCAAGCCAAGGCCGGCTGCGGTGGTTGCCACCAAGGTAAGCTCACGACCAATAAGGCTATTTACGAAGATGGCCTGACTGAAGGCGTGACGGACGTTCCTTCTTTGGTTGATGTGACCCGTGTGGGCTCATGGCTCAAAGACGGTTCCGCCGCGACTTTGAAGGACAGTGTAGATGTTGCATTGAGCGCTTTTGGGCGAACATTGGATGAGAAAGACATGGACGCGATGATGCGTTATCTGCAGGAAGTGACTGCCCGTGACTTTTTCATCTTAAACTCAAACTTTGACCAATTGGGTGTGTTGGGTATCGACCAAACGATTCAGCTCACATTTTCCCAGCCGGTTTTCAATGACCCAATCAACCTAACGCATATTCGGGTAGCTGCTCCAGACGGCAGTTTGATTGCACTTTCGGCTGAGGCCACCAACCGTCATGTTACTTTGACGCCGCTGGAGAACCTGGATGCGGACACTGTTTACACATTGACTGTTTCTACCGCTTTCCAAGCGCAGAATGGTTGGACGCCAGCTGAAGATATTGAAGAGAAGATTCAAACCGCACGCCGGCCTCAGGTAACACTTGAAGGTGAGTACCAGTGGATTGTTGCTGTCCCTGTTCTGAATTTTCAGGAAGGTAATTTTAGCGAGAACACCATCGATGCATTGGTTCCAGTGACCATCACTGAAAGCCGAGAAGGCAGCGGTGTGGCCGTATTCGATATGGGGCTTGAGCTGCTTTACACCACAGAGTACGTGGTGGATGGACCTAATATCCGTATTCATGACCTTCCGGTTCCGGCCGGCCCATCTTTCGGTAATGGCTCAGCCTTGAATGCTGGTCTTTATGATGCCGATGGAGATGGTGTCGCTGATGGCGTAAGCGGTGAATTGAATCTGTCTGGTCCTGCGTTTGATATTCCTGGTGTACGATGGCGTTTGCAGCGTGAGCCACAAGCTCCCG
>CAZZDT010000315.1:0-5209 GCA_964652435.1 uncultured Bdellovibrionales bacterium | reverse complement strand
TTACCTTGGCTCTTTTTTGGATTGCGCGAAATATTCCGCATGGCCTTGGATCTTGTTTTGCGACGGGGTCCCCGTGAAGAGCAACTGGCCGCCTATGTTGAAAAGCATGCAGAAGCCGGAAACCTCGACGATGTTCTTCGCGTCATCGACATCTTTGCCAAGAAGCGATTCCTCATGAACGTAGGCATTGAAAAGGGCAAGATTCTCGATGATGCATTGGAAAATGCCAACGCCAAGCTTGTACTCGAGATGGGATGCTACTGCGGATATTCAGCGGTTCGTATGGGCCGAATCCTCAAGCAAACCGGCGGCAAGCTTATCTCTCTTGAGAAATCACCTGCTTTTGCTTCTTACGCATCACGGGTCATCGCCCATGCTGGTCTTTCTGAGTATGTTGAAATCCGCGTAGGCAGTGCCGACGAGCAAATTCCTTCGCTCAATGAAGCATTCGACGTGGTGTTTATCGACCACTGGAAAGACAGCTACCTTCCAGACCTCAAAGCCTTGGAAGCCGCCAATCTTCTTGCACCCGGTGCAACAGTGATTGCCGACAACGTAGGCATTTTCGAAAACACACTCGTTCCCTACCTCGACTATGTTCGCAGCAGCGGCAAGTACGAGAGCGTTCACTACAAAGCGCCCATGGAATACTTCAAAGCTATCGATGATGGCGTGGAAGTATCTATTTGGAACGGAACAGCAGGAAAGTTAGCAGCATAATGCAAAGAGAAATCAGCACAACATCACGACCGCAAGTGCCTCCAATGGCCGAATTGGGATTGAATCCCAGCATCGTTAACAAAGTGAGTCCGACAAATACTGTAGTGGCATCACCAACAGTTCTCGTACCCGATGGTCTCTACCCTATGCGGGCCGTGGTGCAGCTGACTGGGCTCAAAGCTGAAACCATTCGCGCCTGGCAAAGACGCTATGGCGCGGTGGTTCCACGCCGCTCTCAAGGAAACGCTCGGCGTTTTACCATGGAAGATGTGCGACGTTTGGCCCTGCTCAAAGAAGCAACCAGTGTTGGACACGCTATCAGTGAAATCGCTCGCCTCGACGAGGGACAGCTTCTGCAAATCGTTCAGAAGAAATCAACGGTGCTCACCGAAGCGGTTTCAGAAAAAGACAACTCCACCAACCAGAAAGTGTTTGACCACACCATTCATCGCTTTCTTATGGCCGTTGAGAATTACGACAGCGCAGAAGCCTCCAATATTCTCAACAATGCATCTCTCTATTTAGAGACGCGCTCGTTCCTGCTCTATGTAATTGCTCCTCTCATGCGAAAGATTGGAATCCTCTGGTCTGAAGGTGAGATTGGTGTTGGGCAAGAGCACCTTGCCACCGAGGTGGTTAAGGGAACGCTTTATACTTTGAGAAAAAATCTAGGTTTCCACGCTGGTGGTCCTAAGATTCTCATTGCCACACCGCCGTCGTGCCTCCATGAATTTGGAGCGACCATTGCGGGAATACTCGCCAAGCAGCAAGGCTGGAAACCGGTTCATCTTGGCCCCAATATTCCATTTGAAGAAATGCTAGAGGCGGCTAAATGCACCCAGCCCAAAGTCATACTGCTGGCTATTCAAACCATTCTTAGTCCCGACCACCTCGATGAAATCGAGCAAGGCATTGCTTCACTCGGGCCAAACACAGAAGTTTGGCTCGGCGGCCCCGAGTATCTACTCAATCAGGTTAAGTGCAGCAGCTCTATCCAAAAAATCACAACCCTTGAGAATCTACATTCAGAATTGGCTCTTGAAAGTAACTAAAGCCGTGACGTGCTCAAGAACCTTCATGAGGAGGCATCCATAATACTTAAAAACCACACTCCGAATTGATCTTGCTCAGAGTTGTGGCCTAAATTTTTCAGGCAAAGCGTTATAAAAGCTGTCGTCGTTGTTCCCAGAACCCTATAGTCGGGGCTCAAAGAAAGCGAGCAAGGGTGCCTGAGTTAGAGATCGATTACGGGGAAAAAATCCAAAAGTGGGGACAGGATAAAGCGCGATTGCGCGAAGAGCCGACAGAACTCTTATACTCCCTTACAACCATACTGAATCAACTGGGGCTTGAGATTGGACTCGCCACCATTTGCATTCGTACGCCTCATCCGCAGCTTTCTATGTTGGTCATGCGTTGGCGCCCACTCGATGTCGAAGAGGTGCCCGCCAACAACACCACATCGATTCTCAAGCAAGAGACCATCAAACGCGCCGATGGCGTTCTGGATATTTATCCCTTGCTGCACGGCCACACCGACGAAGATATGTTTCAAAACAGTCCATTTCATCGGGTCATTGAAAGCCGCCAATCCATTCGGGTCCCATTGGAGCCGCCGCCCTCCCCCGTACCGTTTCCGATTTTGGACGACTTGATAGAACGGCATATGACCGATTACCTGGTGGTACCCTTAGACTCCGGAGAAACCGTCAAGATCGCCCTGAGTATCACCACCCTTCGCAACGGCGGCTTTCCCGATGCGTTCATCAAGAGCTTCGATGACTTTCTGCCCCTGCTCTCGTTATCGGTTGCCTTCAAAGTAGAACGCATCCAATTCAGTCAGGTGCTCTCGGCTTACATCGGCCACGAACCGGCATCGCTGGTTTTAAAGGGGCAAATCAGACGCGGCAATCTGATCTCCCAAGAGGCAGCCCTTGGATTTATTGACCTCAAAGGTTTTACCGCCGCCTCCGAGAACCTCTCCCAGAACCAGTTTTTAAAACTCATGGATGATTTCTTTGAGCAGGTCTACGAGGCTGTTTATCAAGCCGGCGGCGAAATTCTTAAATTCATTGGAGACGCAGTTTTATTCATTGTCACCAATACAGAAACCCCCGAGCACACCTGCGACCAGGCCCTAGGCGCTATTCAAACGCTTTATCAATCCACCCACGAATACAATCAAAAGCACCCCGAAGCACCCATTGCTTTTGGCTCTGGTCTCCACTTTGGAGAAGTACTCTATGGCAACATCGGCTCCCCGGCGCGCCTGGATTTCACCGTCATGGGGCTGGCGGTCAATCTCACCTCCAGGCTCCAGTCTTTAAATGCTCGTACCAACCAAGTATGTCTGGTGTCGGAGCGGTTTGCTCAGCTTACCACCCAGACCACCAAAGCGGTGGGAAGCTTTGACTTGAAGGGCATCTCGGAGGCTCAGCGGGTTTATGCGCCGGAGTTAGAGGTGTGCGAGACAGGATGAGGTTGTGGGTGCCGTGATGGAACGCTTGCGGTAAACCAGTTGAATCGTAGAATTGATTCACGCTAGGATTTCTACTCCAAACACATCACCTGATTTGGGGGAGATTCTTATGAATTATTTTAAAGTGATCACTATATTTCTCGTTAGCTGCATGGCCTCTGCATGTGGTTTATCACAATCCTTCACCAGCAAAGCAAAGTCTACAACCTATGTTGGCCCGGAACCCATTCAGATGGCCGACCACGACTTGCTCTTCGAAAACCGTAAGGTCTCCGTGGTTGGCTATGTGCAGGTGGACTTAGACGATATCGACACCACCAACTCGGAAAAACCATTGCCGTCTGTAAGACAAATGCTTCTTGAAAAGGCGAAGGCGAAATTTGGCCAGGTTGATGCGGTCATTTCTTTAGCGTTCTACCGCGAACGTACCCTGGCCACCAGTAAGACCGAAACCATCACAAGTGGCTTCTTGGCAGAGCAAACGACCACTTCCGGAACGGTCAACACCAACAGCAATTGGTATGTCGAGGCTGCTGCAGTGAAGTATGTGGATTAAACACAAATCTACTCATCAACCCATCCATTCTATTGTGGTCGTTCTGTACGGGCCACGTGAATGGGTGGCTTGATGCAGACTGTGAGCTGAGGCTCAACTTACACTGGCCATCCTGGTCATCTTTCTGTACACCTGCCTTTCTCTTATGCCCTAAAGAGAACCGAGGTTTCACAGATGATGTACACAGGTGAGATTGCTGCACTGACGGCCGCTGGGTTTTGGGCAGTGGCCACGTTTATGTTTGCCGCCGCCGGTGAAAAGCTCTCAGCCATTCAGCTTAATATCGCCAAGGGCGTGATTGCCTCTATCCTGCTTGGCCTCTGCGCTGTCATCTTGGGCAAAATTCCCGCCGAAGTCTTTACCATGCAAAGCTTCTATCTGGGCTTAAGTGGCATTTTGGGAATCACCATTGGCGACACCGCCTTTTTTGGCGCCCTCACCCGTATTGGTCCCCGGCGCGCCCTGCTCATCGAATCGCTTACGCCACCGCTCACTGGCCTCATTGCTCTGGTAGCCATTCAAGAAGAGCTCACCTGGAGCGCCTGGGCCGGTGTGTTCATTACGGTCATTGGCGTCACCTCCGTGGTACTCGAGCGCAGCCAACCGGGGGAAACCCATGTGGCCGCCGATGTTTTCAAAGTGGGAATCATCCTCGCCATTGTAGCCTCTATTTGCCAAGCCACCGGGGTGGTCATTGCCCATATTGTGTTGGTGGACCACGCCATGGAGCCACTTTGGGCCGCATTCATTCGACTGGCCGCTGCGCTTACGGGCTTGCTCATTGCGGGCAGCTTTATGCCGGAGCGTGGTACCAAAGAGCTGGCGCAAAATATCAAGGCACGGGCCTTTGGCCGCAAACTCTGGGTGATGGTGTTCTGGGCCACCATCATGGGTACCTTCTTCGGGCTGTGGCTCCAGCAAATCTCTTTGAAGTACACTTCGGCCGCCATTGCCCAAACGCTGCTTTCCACCAGCCCCCTCTTTGCCTTGGCCATTGCCCGCATTCGGGGCGAAAAACTCAGTCCTCGCGCGTTCTTAGGCACCATGGTCGCCCTGGGCGGGATATTCCTCCTGACCCAATAGTTAAAAAAGTAGGAAGTTCCACTTGCCACAATTGAATCTCTCGCGTACCGTACCCACCATAGGGAAAAGGGATACAATGGGGGGCAATGCCCAGCCACCAATCAATCTACGACTCTCGAAGTGAGGCAACAATGAACGGACGACTACTACTCGTGTTCGCCCTGGCCATGGGATGTGTGGCCTGTGGGGATACTTCAAGCACCGATCCAGTGGATTCAAACAATCCAGGAGATACAACCCCCGGGGATACAACAACCCCGGCTCTTGAAACCGAAGCTGGCTGCGACGGCGCCACTTTCTTAAAGGGTCCCGAAGACCCAGCCGAGCCTGGACCATGGGCGGTTGGTGCTAGAACTGTATCCATTGATGGC
>CAZZDT010000314.1:0-5212 GCA_964652435.1 uncultured Bdellovibrionales bacterium | reverse complement strand
CTGACCTGTGCGGCTCGGTAAGCAGGGACAACACCAGAGAGTACGCCGGCCACAACCAATACCAAGGTGGCGGCCAAAACGGTTCCCAGGTCAACGCTTGGGTCTCTGAAATAGTCGGTTGCAGGTACGTGTTCGCGGATGATGTGAACCAGTCCCATGGCGGCGCTAAGGCCCATGAGTCCTGAGACAGCAGTAATGAGAATGGCTTCTTCTACCACCAAGAGGATGATGCTGCGGGGGGTGGCGCCCAAGGCTTTGCGCAGGCCAATCTCTTTGGTGCGCTCTTTCACGGAGATAAGCATAATATTGCCAACACCCAAAATTCCCGCCGCCATGGTGCCTAAGCCTACGAGCCATACAAAGAGCCGGATGCCAGTGAAAACACCCGTGACCCGTTTGTAGCCTTCCATGTTGTCGCGGATACGTAGGGCAGATTTATCGTCTCGGGCAAAGTTGTGATGAGCCGATAGGGATTTACGAAGGGCAGCCTTGGTGGGCTCTGTATCGTCTTGGTGCTCTTCATCCAAGGTAAACATGATCTGTGCAACCTCTGATGTTGCACCCGACAAGAGCTGCGCCGTGCTGATGGGAACGTAGATTTTCCGCTGCTCTGAAGCGCGGCCTTCGTCACTGAAGAGTCCAACCACTTTGTAGTGGGTGCCGGCCAGGATGATGGTTTTGCCCATGGGATCAGCATCGCCAAAAAGCGGTTCCACCACGTCCACGCCAATCACGGCTACTTTACGAGCTTCCTGCACATCTAAGTCGTTGAGGAAACGTCCTTCGGTGACGATGCTCTCTTCTAAGAATTTATGGTCAGGGTGGGTAGCCCGGATATCAAAAGCGCCGCGGCGGTTTCCATGGCTGATTTTCATGGAGCGGTATCGAAAGTAAAAACGAGAGGTGATGCGCTCCACGCCAGCGATGTCTCGAGCGATGATATCGTAATCATCGTTGTTCAGTTTGATTTTGCGATTGATAGGATGGCCATCGTGAGGCTTTTGGGTGTTGCCTCCGTAAACCCAAAGCGAGTTCACTGCGTCGTCTTTAAAGTTGTGGGTGATGCCTTTGCTGACGCCGTCGCCAGCGGCCAAGAGAATGACGAGCATAAAGATACCCCAGGCCACACTCAATGAGGTGAGCAAGGTGCGCAATGGGTGTGCGCGCAGTGTGGTCCACACCTCCTGCAGGGTATCTACAAAGTTCACGGTGCCGCCGGTGCCATGGAGTTTTGGGCGACACTTGTGTCTGGAATAACCTTGCCATCTCGCAGCCGCACGGTGCGCTGGGTCATGGCCGCGATATCCGATTCGTGCGTGACCACCACAATGGTCAATCCACTCTTGTTGAGTCCCGTGAGCAGTTCCATCACTTGGTAGGATGTTTCAGTATCCAAGGCTCCGGTGGGTTCATCGGCCAGGAGCACATTGGGTTTGGCGGCCAAGGCTCTGGCAATGGCGACGCGCTGCTGTTGTCCGCCGGAAAGCTGAGTGGGGCGATGCGATGCCCAAGGTCCAAGGCCCACTTGTTCCAGGTTCTCTTTGGCAATTTGCAAACGCTTCTTACGAGGAATGCCTTGGTAATAAAGAGGCAGCGCTACGTTTTCCAACGCCGTTTTAAATGGCAGCAGGTTGAAGGACTGAAAGATAAAGCCAATGTGGCGGTTGCGCAGGCCCGCGGCATGGGTGGCCGATAGGTTGACCATGTTTTCACCGGCTAGGGTGTATTCGCCTGAATCAAAAGCATCCAACAAACCCAGGATATTCAGAAGCGTTGATTTACCCGATCCGGAAGAGCCCATGATGGAAACCATTTCGCCGGTTTCAACGGTCATGGAGACGTCTTTAAGAACGTGCATGGTGGATGCACTGTCGCCGCTGCCAAGGTGATAGGATTTGTTGATATTGTGAAGGTGAATCATGGCGTATCACCTCCCGCAGGCCAGCGTCCCATGGCTTGCAACAAAGCCAGCTCAGCCAAGCGAACCTCTAGGTTGCGTCCCACAAGGTTGGACTGGGCCGAAAAGGTGTTGGCAATGGCATCCACCCGTTCTAAAGCGGTGGCGAGGCCATGCTCGAACATCGATGCGGTTTGCTGCCCATTTTTCTCGGCGAGTTCAGCTTGGACAGCTGCTTGCTGCAGCTCTGCTAGGCTCGCTTCCAATCGTTTTTTGGCCACTTCCACTTCGTGAGAAATCACGCGGGTGAGTTTGCTAACCGAGAGGTTTGCGGTTTGTGCTTCGGCTTCAAGGCGCTCATCTTCCGCCCATCGGTAGCCGCCCGAGTAGATGTCCCAGCGCATGTTGAGGCCCACGGTCCATTGGACGTCTCTGTCTACTACGCCGTCGTTGCTCTTGGAGACGCTGGCGCCTGCACTGATGGTGGGAAGGTAACCCGCAAGGTTTTCGCGAATGGCCATGGAGGCTGTGTCTACAATCAGTTTGGCTTGTTGTAAGTCGAGTCGGCTTTGAAGTGCCTGGTTGGTGAGTTCTTCTGATTTCCAATCGAAATCAATCAGAGACTTGCTGGGCGCTTGAAGCGCTCTAGAAGCGTTTGAGTCATTGGGCAAAGCCAAGAGCTGACTCAGGGTAAGGCTTTCTAGGGTGACATCGCGGCTGGATGAAATTTGGGTAGATTCAGCAGAAGCTTTTTCCAGTTGAGCCCGGGTCACATCGCTGGCGCGTCCTACGCCGGCTTTAAAGCGTTGCTCCGCTTGGCTCACGGTGAGGCCAGCCACTTCCAAACGGTTGGCGGCGGCTTCCTGCACTTGCTCGGTTGCCAGCACAGTGAGAAATTGCCGAGCCACCACAAAGGCGAGCTGTCTTCGGGTTTCTTGGGTTTCAAATTTCTGTGCTTGCGTGCGGTCTGGAGCAGAGAGGTAATCGGCCAAAGCGCTTAGGTTTAAGAGGTCGATGGATAAGTCCACGGCGCCGCTGGTGAGGGTTTTGCTCTCGGATTCAAGGGTGCCAAAGTCGGCCACTTCGCTCTTGGTAGCGGGGAGATAAACAAGGGATGCTCGGGCTTGGAGCTGTGGGAAAAGCCGGGCCAGAACTTGCCGCTCACGCGCTTCTGCTTGCTTGAGGCGCAGCAGGGCGATCTCGGCGTCTTCATGGTTTTCCAGTGCCTGCTTCACCGCATCCGATAAAGAGAGCGGGTTTTCACCAAGCGCAGTAACTGGCAGCATTAGACAGACAAGCATGCCAATCAAAAGACGAAACTTTGATGATTTGAAAATCGAGAACATCGTAGGTTGAGCCATGACTACTTTTTCGTTGTTGAGTCCAGAATTGGACGGATTCTGAAACACACAGTGCAGACGTGTACAGGCCAGCGGCCAGTATTTCAATGGCTTGCCCGCGTATTCCACGGTGCCCATCCCAGGGTTAGAAAGGTATCCGAAGGGTGGGTTTCAAGGAGAATAGAGGAGGCGGCGGCCAGAAGGTGGTTTCAGCTCTTAAAACCCAATGAATGCAGGTGTTTAACTGGGTTAAACCTTCAACCCAATCGGACAACTCACGCCGGTGCCGCCAATGCCGCAGTAACCGTCTTTGTTCTTGTCCAGATATTGCTGATGGTAATCTTCCGCAAAATAGAAAGTGGGGGCTTCAATCACCTCGGTGGTGATGGTGCCGTACCCGGCTTCGCTTAGCCCTTTTTGGAACACTTCTTTGGAGGCATTGGCCGCTTCCAATTGCTCGGCTGAATAACAATAAATCCCAGAACGATACTGAGTGCCCATGTCGTTGCCTTGGCGCATGCCTTGGGTGGGGTCGTGGTTTTCCCAGAAGGTTTTAAGCAGCGTTTCAAAACTTACCTTGCTTGGATCAAACACCACGCGGACCACTTCGTTGTGGCCGGTGGCTCCCGAGCATACTTCGCGGTAGGTGGGATTGGGTGTGGAGCCAGCCGCATAACCGGCGGCGGTGGAATACACGCCTTCCACTTGCCAGAACTTTCGCTCGGCACCCCAGAAGCAGCCCAACCCAAACATGGCCATTTCCATGCCTTCAAACTCGCCGTCCATAGGGTTTCCGGTCACCACGTGGGCGTCGGCCACGGGCATTTTCTCTTCGCGGCCGGGAAGGACTTCGTGGGGTTCTGGCATTCTTACACTGCCCATGTTGCTGCTCCTGCTGGGGTTTTCCACCTCTTGGATGCACCATCTCGGCCCATCTCGCAAGGGTAGCCTCGTATTCCCAATAAATCTCTCGTGTTGGCTTGGCCCAGTGGGCTAGAATTGGCAGGGAAGTGGAAGAGAAACTCAGAGATATCGAATACATGAGCTGGCCAGAGCTTGTGGGGCACTTTTTGCGAGTGTGCCGGCGCCAGCGTGGTTTTGTGACCGCACTTTGGTGGACGGGCATCTTTGCCGCCATGAGCTTTTTGCCCTGCAATCTGCTGAATCTCTACCGTAAGTTTGCCAAGGGCCACGCCATGCCTTTTGGACCCCTCATCAAGCGGCAAATTTTGAATCAAGACTCAGAGCGGCCCGCCAACTTGGCATCCCTTGGAACCAACTTGGTGCTCTTATCTTTTCGCGGCTCGCTTTTGCAGCGCAGCAATTTTTGCATGGTCTCGCAGCCACGGGAAATCTATACCGATGCTTTGCACCGTGCTGCCTGTTTGATGGAGGCAAAAATTCGCGGTGCCCACGGCGACAAGGTGCCCCAAGAATACTTTCGCGGTCAGCCCCTGGATATGAGCCAGTTTGAAAACTCCTATGCATGTGGCCGGGTGGCGGTATCCGCGCGTTATGATTTGTTGGTTCAAAAACCTCACTCGGATTATTGCTTGGTAAGTTTTGATGGGTACCTCTACCGCGTGTCTACCGAGAATGAGACCGGCAAAGCCACGTGGCCAGGGTTGATGCATACCTTGGAGGCCATTCGCGACGATGTGGAACAACGCACCGATGACCCGATTACCGTGGGAACACTCTCGTCGCTTCCGCGGGGCCAGTGGTTTCAAGAGCGGCAGCGGCTTCTAGCTCATGAGCAAAACCGTGAAACACTGGCCACCATTGAGGGTGCTCTCTTTTTTGTCGCTATCGATACGAAGGAAAAGGTGGAAGGTGCCTTTCGGTGGCGATGGATTCGCGACCACAACGTGGCCAACCGCTGGTTTGATTTTGGTTATCAGCTCATTGTTCTTCCCGATGGAACCGTTGGCTACACCGTGGACCATGTGGCGGCGGATGGTGCGGCGGCGGCCGG
>CAZZDT010000313.1:0-5253 GCA_964652435.1 uncultured Bdellovibrionales bacterium | reverse complement strand
GGTGAGCGACGCGGGTAAGGGTCTAAGTGACTGAAATAGCTCATTTTTTTTGGAGGGATAATGGGAAGGCGTGAAACCATGGTGAGACCATGGCTCCAAGCCTCGGTATGAATTTTAGTCTAATTCAAAGTGCTCGTCGCACGACTTTTCTGAAGGTGCACCGCTGGAGTCTTGTCCGCAGTAGTCAGATTCAAGAATGCCGTACTCTGCGCGGGCTTCTGCGAGAAGGTTGAAGAATTCTTCTTGAGTAACTTTGGTCTCTCGGTAGTAGCTCGCATAGCTTGGTGTGCCCATGTAGAAACCTTGAGCTGTTCTTACTCGGGTTGAGTTGTTGGGCAAGCTGGTGAGTTGGTTTTGCATAAGAGAGCCGTCAGGCATGCGTACTTGGTAAAGCACAGTGTCATCACCGATGATGGTGGTTTCCGTGGCCATTTCCATTCCGTATGCGAAGTAAGGACCGGCCAAGTTACCCTGGCAATCAGAAGCTTCTTGATCGGCGCTGAAGATTTTTTCGTTACCATTGACGCCGCATGTACCTTCGCCAATCACTTCACCGTCTTCACCTGTGCATTCTTCGGCGAGCTTGGGTGGGTAAAGAAATACGTTGCGTTGCTTGATAGCATTGCCAACCACTTCAAGGTGGATAAAACCTTTGTAGTGGTCGTAGCGGTAAGGCCAACTTCCAGAAACAGTTGGGTTACCATCAGCACCGAGGAGGGTGTATTCACCAACCCACCAGCCTGCTTCACGGTTCCAAGCTTCGAAGTCCAGCAGATTGACAGTTGAGGCATCACAGGTTTCTTCTTCAGTGGTTGTCTCTTCGTCTACAGTTGTTTCTTCAGTTTCAGTTTCAGTTTCAGTTGTGTCGGTTTCACCGGTTTCAGTGGTGTCTTCGACTTCTTCGGTTGTGGTGTCCTCAACGGGGTCGGCACCGTTGCCGTCAGGCTCAGGGCTGGTGACTTCGTCAGTTCCAGGCGCACAGTCCGTGGTATCATTGGCACCGGCCAAATCTTCCGGGGTTTCGTTGACTTCCGCCTTACAGGCGAAAAGGCATGAGGCTACAAATAGAACAGTAAATAAACGGTTGAATAGCATAGGGGAGCTCCATTTCATGGGTGTCTGCTACCAAGTTCGTGGAGAGTGCGTTCGTTCTGACACGACCAGACATCAATCACCGACTTATTCGGTTACTCTCCGGGGAGGTATTGAGTTAGCGGCGCGGTGTGCAGCTTTTTCACTCCAAGAGCAATAGGTTGAGCCTGAAAAAGATGCTTTTCTGAAATTGTGCTTTGATATTAGTAGCTTAGAGTGTCGTGTGGCTGGCGATAATTTGAAAGGGCAAGCCAAATGAACGATTGAAAACGTCGCTCTAAGCCGCCCACGTGTTGCACGCATCGTTTCGTACAAATTTCATAAAAATCGTTATCACTGGCCTTGTTTTCTTGGGTGGGTGGCCTAAGCGCAAAGGCGTATGCCTGCGGCCCACCAAGACGCCGATGTACCACGCGGAGGCTCGACGATATGTCTGTTCAATTGGTTTGGTTTAAAAGAGATCTACGGACTGCTGACCATGAGCCCCTCTACCAAGCGTCCCAACGCGGTTCTGTTATTTGTCTGTATATTGATGAGCCGTTGGTTCAAGAGGCGCCAGAGTTTGGACGACGGGACCGCCAGTTTCTTGATGAGTGCTTGTTGGAGCTTGACGAGAAGTTGCGAGACTTGGGAGCGGGGCTTTTAAGACTTGCCGGCGATGCCCGTGAAGTCTTTGAGAGATTGCATCAAGAACACCGCTTCGAAGCCGTGTGGAGCCATGAAGAAACGGGGAACAATGCAACCTACCAGCGCGACCAGGACCTGGCCCGTTGGTTTCGCGACCGAGGAGTTGTGTGGAACGAACTTCCACAACATGGGATCTTTAGGCCTCTGAAGAAACGAGACGGCTGGGCCGGGAAGTGGGCTCGGCGGATGAAAAGTCCAATTGCCCAAATGCCCGAGCAGTTGTACCCGGCACTTATCCCAAAACGTTGGGCTGACCCTTTGGCCGGGGCTCCTGGAGATTCGTTGGTACAGCCGGGAGGGGAGAGCGCCGCCCAGCGGGTTTTCCATTCCTTCTTGGAACACCGCGCCGAGAATTATCGTACCGATATGTCCAGTCCGAGGACCGCATGGAATGGATGCAGCCGGTTGAGTCCTTATTTGGCGTATGGATGCATCTCGGTGAAAAGCGTGTATCAGACCACAGTGCAACGCCGAGAAGAACTGAAGCAAATGCGAAGCGACGGTGAGTTCATTGGAAAAACCTGGCTGACGTCGTTGGCAAGTTTTGAAAAGCGACTTCGCTGGCATTGTCACTTTATGCAGAAGTTCGAAGACGAAACTGTGATTGAGTTCCAGAATATGGCGCGGGTTTATGATGGTGTGCGTTCAGAAGAGCCAAACGCGGAAAGATTCGAAGCTTGGAAGACGGGACGCACAGGTTACCCAATGGTAGATGCATGCATGAGGGCATTGGTTGCGACGGGGTGGATCAACTTCCGGATGCGAGCGATGTTGGTGAGCTTTGCCAGTTACCACCTTTGGCTTCATTGGCGACCAACCGGTGTTTTTCTTGGCCGACAGTTTTTGGATTTCGAGCCCGGTATTCATTATTCCCAAATGCAGATGCAAAGTGGAACGACTGGCATCAATGCGGTTCGTATTTATTCGCCAACAAAACAAGTTCATGACCAAGACCCGAAAGGCGAGTTTATAAAGCAATGGGTGCCGGAACTTCAGGATGTTCCGGATGCCTATATTGCTGAGCCAGCCTCGATGCCCGAAGAGATTCAAAGCCAAGCCAACTGTAAAATTGGTACGGATTACCCTCGTCCTATCGTGCAACATGCTGCTGCCGTGAAGACCGCTCGAGAGCGCATTTATGCTTGCCGGCGTACACCAGAGGCGAAAGAGCAGGCACAAAAAATCTACTTGAAGCATGGCAGTCGCCGTCGTCCCAGTAGGCAACGGCGAGCTCTTCGTGGATAACATCCTGTTTCAATCCCCGTAATTTTTTTGAGGGTTGGGGCCTTAAATATTTTATGAATTTCCAGGATGCATCAGGGAAAACCCGAGTAAACCCCTTATTCTCTTTGCCTTGCTGATACCTGAAATCCTTGCTCCGGCATCCCGAGAGGCATAGCATTCCGTTAAGGTTATCTTTTTAGGTGAGCCTTTAGGAGTGCATCTTTTATGATTCGAATATGGTTATTGCCTTTGTGTTTTTTGTTTGTCTTCAGTGGCTGTGACACAGGAGATTCTGAAGAGAATGTTGACCCGGCCGACACAACTGATTCAGAAGATGTCTATGACTTCGCTGAGGAAGAAGCTGAATTCTTAGACATCGCAAGAGGTGCATGCAATCCAGTGAACGACGGGCATTGTTTATTGCCTTATCCCTCAAGTTTTTTTCTAACTGAAGATGCAACCACCGCATCGGGGTTGCGGGTAGACTTTGCGACGGATTCTTTGCCGGTGAATGTATCGGGCAACTCCATGGATATCACGGACCTTAATCGGAAAGATGGTTTTTCAATTCTCGGTACGCTCTATGCTTATTTTGAGGGGACGCTTCATAGCTCGCTTCGTGTTCCTTCGGATGTTGCTGAATCGATTCTAGAAGACAGTGATACGTTCATTGTTCATGCGGCGACGGGGGAGTTGCTTCCGCACTTTATAGAGGTGGAAGTTGCCGCTGAGGGAACCGGCAGGCAATTGCTTTTGTTGAGACCTATGACGCCGATGCTACACGGTGAGCGTTACGTTGTTGGCATACGAAATATAAGAAAATCCGACGACTCATTGGCTTTGGCGCCAGCCGGTTTTGCTACCTTAAGAGATAGAACTCCGACAGAAGATCCAGATTTGGGTCGCCAGAGAAGCCATTATGAAACTAATATCTTTCCCGTTTTAGAGACCGCGGGGATGAGTCGAGATGAACTTCAACTCGCTTGGGATTTTAGTGTTTCAAGTGAAGAGTCCACTACATATGAGGCCGACCATATGCGTGACCTTGCCGATGATTTCGGTGTGCCGAGTTCATTTGAGGTGACCAGTGTCGATGAGTTCGATTGCAGCACTGGAGTCGATGTTGGCCGAACGATTCGTGCAACTTTTGAGGCGCCGCTCTTTACCGAGAGTTATGCGCCGGGAAATATCCTCGCACGGGATGAAAATGATTTACCCAGGGTAAATGGCAGTGTGGATGTTCCTTTTACTGTGGTGGTACCTTGTTCAGCCATCAATGGTACAGAGCCGGCTCGTTTGGTTCAATTTGGACATGGTTTTTTGGACACCCAAGCCACCGTAGAACGTCAATACGTGGGCGAAATGGCTAATCGTTATAACTGGATTTTCTTTGCAACCGATTGGAAGGGATTGACTGGTCCGGATCAGGGTTCTCTGGTGGATCTTGCATTTACCAACCCTGCAAACTTTTCGACCATTCCCGATAATTTAAGGCAAGCTTTTGTTCATGCCTATATGCTTGGGAAATTAATGAAGGGAGCAGTTGCCCAGGATACGCTTCTCCAGAGTGCTACCGCAAGTTCGATGATTGATACATCCTCTCACGACTATTTCGGTAACTCGTTGGGAACAGTTGTAGGTGCCGCTTATCTTGGTTTTTCTCCTGATATCCAGCGAGCCACCCTTGGGGTTGGAGGTATGCCTTTTACCTTGGTTTTAACCCGTTCTGTTGAATTCGCGCCATTTCAGGTCATTTTGGGGAATGCCTTTCCCGATGCGGCAGATGTTTCTCTTACCATCGCGTTGTTTCAATTGCTTTGGGATACTGGGGAATCAAGTGGTTGGATTCATCGAGTAGCGAATTCGGAATCGTCGAAGCGTGTTCTCTTGCAAGCCGCTATTGGTGATAGGTCTTTGTCTACCTATGGTGCGCATGTCTTGGCTCGGGCGGCTGGCGCGAAGCTACTTCAACCGGCGGCTAGAGAAGTATTTGGGTTGACCCCGGTGGAGGGTCCACTGTCTACAGGTTCTGCGTATGTGGAGTTTGATTATGGGCTTGAGCCGTTCACGGAGGCCGTGATTGACCCTGATGCCCCTGACCCACACGAAAACCCAAGAATTGATCGACGGGGCCAAGACCAAATAAGAAAGTTTCTCGAGGAAGGGGTCATCGAGAATTTTTGCGAGGGTCCATGCGAGAGTGAATTTGAACCCGTTTCCTTATAACGTTGACTCGTTCATGAACCCACT
>CAZZDT010000312.1:0-5256 GCA_964652435.1 uncultured Bdellovibrionales bacterium | reverse complement strand
AACCCAATGTCCTAGCCACAAACGCCGCCCCCAGAGCATTTTGGATATTATGCAATGCTGCCCCGCCCAAGGTAAGCGGAATGGAACGCACTGAAATTCGATAATCGTCAACGTTGGGCTGAGTTAAAACCAAGTCGTCCCCATCGAGCCAGCCAGCTAGGCCATTGCGGTCGGAATCGGCTGCTGTGGAAAACCAAAGAATCTCTCTGCCCTCTTTATACGACGTGTCCATGCGTTCAAATGCCGATACCAAAATAGGACAATCGCGATTCAATACAATTGTTCCGCCCGGCCTAACTGCACGAGCAACCACCAACTTGGCATCTGCTAATGCGTGAACATCTGTCAAACCCCACTGACCCAAGTGGTCGGCGCTGATATTCGTCACCAACGCTACATCCGCATGAGACTGAACCAATCCGCGGCGCATCAATCCACCGCGCGCTGTCTCCAAAAGAGCCACATCCACGTCAGGGTGACGCAAAACCATACGGGCTGCCCCGGGTCCGGTCCAATCCCCTTCTTCGATAGGTTCACCGTTTACAATGATACCATCGCTGGAAGTGTTGCCGGGTTTTAATCCGGCCTTTTGAGCAATGCGGGCTACCATCCGCGTGGTGGTGGTCTTACCGTTGGTTCCTGTCAAATAGGCCAAAGGAATAGCTTTTGCCGCACACTGCGAGAGTTCTTCATCGCTGGGTAACCCATCCAATGGCCAACTGGTGGAGTGTTTCCCCAACCCAAGCGTAAAGGCATCCTCATCATCAAAGGCCGGGACGCCGTTAATCCGTGCCCACGCGTGACATGCATTCAGCCTCGGACGCTCTTCGTTTTGCTTTTCGCTCAGGATTGCTTCCCAGAGTTCGCCACTCTCCTCATCATCACTGGTGGCCCACTCCAAAACCGCACACATGGTATAAAGTGCATCCGGCTGCGCCTTGAGTGCAAGGGCAACGCCACCTGCGAAATGGTGCTCCAACACTGGAGTCTCACCAAAACCCCCATGTACACACGCACGCTGAATACGCTTATGAAGAGGCGGCCCCAACAATGACCAATCATCACCCGGCTCAAATTCGAACCACGCAGCCGCACCGGTATCATCCAAGATAAGATGCAGCCCGGTAATGCGGTGAACGGTGCCCACCTTCATCAATCGGCCTCTTCATCCACTACAAGTAGAACGCCACGGCCGTCCCGCAATACTTTTTGTCCCGCCGGTGGTTCAAACTCTGGATAAGACTCTTCCGAAACAAGACCAATGGAAACAGGTTCCGTTGTCTTGGTTTCTTCCTTGGCCTCACCGCCGCGCTGAACAATCTGTTTCCAAGTCCGAGAAATGTTGTCAGCAAATATCAAGAGCAAATCACCCTGCTGACATTTCTCGAGCGCAGCTTCTACCGCCTCTTCTTCATCAACAATCAATTCAATTTTGGATTCATCCACACCTTCGCTGATCAACGTCTGCTTCAGCATGGTTGGAACTTCAGCTTCTTCTCGGCCTCGAGGGTGGTCATCTCGTCGGCAGATGTAATGGTCGAAACGACCCGCTGCCACTTTAGCTGTTTCAGCGATGTCCTCATCACGCCGGTCACCCGGAGCAGACAAAACACAAATGCGCTTGCCGTTGGTGCCCAGTGCATCTGATTCGGCCAAACGGTCGGTCAACGTACACATGGCTTCGACTGCCGCAGGGTTATGTCCGTAATCCAAAATAACTTTAAAGCCATTTTGGTCGAAAACATTCATACGTCCTGGTGCTTGGAAATAGGTAGTATCAAAGGTGCGAAGACCCTGACGAATATCGTCCAGCTTCACACCCATAGCGTAAGCCATACCCGCCGCAAACATAGCGTTTTGTACGTTATGGATAGCTTGGCCTTCCAGAGTTGCTGGAATCAAGTGTGTCCAAAGCAATGGAATATGAGAACCATTGGCAAAGATGCTGATCATCTCTCCGTTGATTCCTTTTTCCAAAGCAACCGCATGACCGCCGGCGCGAATGTGTTCACGAACCAAAGCGTGCTCTGGGTTCAAGGTAACGTAACAGACATTTTCTGCCGATGCTTTCACCGCCATGCGCAAACATCTCGGGTCGTCGGCGTTAAGAACAACCGTATCGGAAGCAACTTCGATTGGAATCCGTTTCACCTCAGCCAATTGGTCCAAGGTATCAATGCCTCGCAGTCCTAAGTGGTCTGCCTGAACATTCAAACAACAAGCTACATTGGGGCGACGGTATCCGAGACCTTTTTTCAAGAGTCCACCGCGCGCAGTTTCCAAAACAGCAACCGTGACCGTTGGATCTCGAAGAACCATTTGCGATGACACAGGTCCAGTCATATCGCCTTCAACGCTCAGCTGTCCGTCAATGTAGATTCCATCAGTCGTGGTCATCCCCACTTTTTCGCCGGCCATCTTATGGATGTGAGCCAGCATACGGGTGGTGGTGGTTTTACCATTGGTACCCGTGATGGAAGCGATTGGAATTCGAGACGGTGCACTTTGTGGAAAGAGCATGTCCATCACTGCACCGGCCACATCACGTGGCTTTCCTTCACTTGGTGCCACGTGCATTCTAAAGCCAGGCGCTGCGTTTAACTCACAAATACCGCCGCCGATTTCTTTGTATGAACGGCTGATATCGGGTGTTAGAAAATCCACACCACAAACATCCAAACCTACCGTTGCAGCAGCACGAACCGCCATTTCTCGGTTGTCGGGGTGTACGATGTCGGTGACATCAATCGCCGTGCCGCCCGTAGACAGGTTACCAGTGGAGCGGATGTAAAAGACTTCGCCCCGTGGCAAGATGGTCTCCGCAGTGTGACCTGCTTTGGCCAAGAGCCGCTCAGCTTGGGCATCCAGCTCCAAGCGCGTCAAAACCTTTTCGTGGCCAATGCCGCGGCGAGGGTCTTCGTTCACTTTATCGATAAGCTGAAGAATCGTTCGCTCACCATCACCAACCACATGGCCGGGTACACGCTTAGAAACCGCAACCAACTCATTGTTAATGACCAGCATACGATGGTCAAAACCGGAGATATAAGTTTCTAACAACACGCATCGGCTGTGCTCGCGTGCTTGATTAAAGGCCTTAATCACTTGCTCATCGCTTGTTAAGCCGATGCTCACACCACGACCATGGTTCGCATTGTATGGTTTCACTACCAGTGGATAACCAAGGCGCTTGGCTGCCCGAAGCGCACTTTCCTCACGGTAGACCGAGTACTGTTTTGGCACAGGCAGACCCACATCACCCAAAACCTGGTTGGTCATTTCCTTGTCGGAAGCGATTTCAACCGCAATATGGCGTGTTTCACTGGTAATGGTGGCTTGAATACGCTGTTGCATTTGACCGTGACCAAATTGAACAAGGCTGTATTCATTCAGACGCAACCAAGGGATATCCCGCTCTTCTGCCGCACGTACCAACGAGCCCGTAGATGGTCCCAACGCTCGGCGCTCAGCCGCACGAATCAGGTCTTCCATTTTACCTTCGAAATCAAACTCAGGATCTTGTTCGACACCCGGTGAGAGCTCATCCGGTAAGAGGTGATGCAAAAGGTCCAAAGCCAATTCACCGGCGGCCTTACCTACCCACTCTTCTTCGTATTGATAAACAACATGGTAAACGCCTGGTTTATCGGCTGAACGGGTTTTTCCGAAAGAGACCGACTTACAACCAGCGCGGTTCTGAAGCGCAATGGCTACGTGCTCAAAGATATGTCCCATCCAGGTGCCTTCATCTTCACTAAGACGGCGGATAAATCCACCAGGCTCGCCGTAGGAACAACCATGCTCGTACAGTCCAGGAACCGCCTCCACCAAAGCATCCACAAAGCCGGGAATAGTGGCTGACGGATTTTGCTCCAAGGGTCCCAAATCAACCGTAAAACGGATGACTGGAAAGTTTGCGTAAAGATTAGGTCCAACGTAGCTACGTCTTTCAAGAACCAACATATGACACCTCTATAGAATGCAAAGAACCCTGTTTAACGCTGAGAGCCTGCTTCTGCTTTGCGACTGTCGAGACAATAGCGGCCGCCATGCCCCAAAACGTGGAGACGAATATCAACCAGCTCCACTGGATCACCGTCACGAACTTCGGCCATGCTTGAATGGGCCAGTTCGGACACATCAACAACGGTGATGGCACCGTTGCCTAAAACTCGAATAAGATTGTCGGGACCAATGAAGGCTGCTGTGTCCTCATCAAGCCCAATACCGATTAAGAATGGATTGAAGGCCAACGCCGCGAGCAAGCGCCCAAGACGGTCTCGCTGCCTGAAGTGCTGGTCCACAATCACCGCATTGGAAAGCCCCAAACCGGGGGCGAGCGTCACCTGACCACCTTGCGGAGTCGAACCTTCAGCACCGTAAGCAATCATGTGCTCGCTGATAAACGCTGCTCCAGCCGACGTTCCACCAATATGAACGCCCGCGGCATTCAGCCGGCGCAACGTGGTGGCAAGTTCGGTACCACCCAGAATGGTGGAGAGTCGCAATTGGTTGCCGCCGGTCATAAAAACACCCGTGGCTTTCCCCAAACGCTCGACCCGATCGGGGCATTTGGCATCATCTCGCTCGGTAATGCGCAACACGTCCGTTGAGCCTGCACCAAGCTCTTCAAAGATGGTGACATAGCGGTCGCCGGTATCTTCTAACTGCGAAGCAGTGGGAATGATGACGATATGGGCATCTGTGCCCCCCGACAATTCCAAAAACTTACGCAGAACAATTTGATCTGCAACCTTATCTTCAGCGCCTCCGATTGGAACAATGAATCCCCTGGCGACTGCTTCTTGACTGGGTGATGGCACGACGAACCCCCTCCTTAAAAGTCGCGCCCTTCTAGCGCCCTGTTCACTGGGAATCAACGACTAGAACAAGAGAAAAAGCGAACTTTGTGACGATATTGAAAACTATTATCTATCTTCGAAAAACCCTCGAACGACGGGCTCAGAATTTCGGACTAAAAAATGTCCCTCAGCGATGGTTGCTTCCACCTTGAGTTCTTGCGAACACACCACAACATCCGCGATGTTTCCGGCGGCTAACTGCCCCCGCCCTTTAAAACGAAAGAGTGAAGCAGCGTTCAGGGTACAAGTGGCTAACAACTTCTCCAGCGGCGCCCCCAGTTCACGCGCCTGCCGAACGCCTTGGAGCAAAGTGACACTGGAACCAATGCCCATCTTTACCATCACGCCCTCATTATCAAACGTTGGTAAACAACCACCGCCATCGGAGCTCATG
>CAZZDT010000311.1:0-5257 GCA_964652435.1 uncultured Bdellovibrionales bacterium | reverse complement strand
TGAGAGTGACAAAAGCCCCAACTCATCTGCGCCGCAGTTATTGATTTGCTCTTCGGCAAGCTTAAGAACAGTTTCAGGTTTGCGCTGCCGAGTTGGCCGCGTAATCATACCGGCTTGGCAAAAGCGACAAGCTTGAGAACAGCCGCGCTGAATCTCGATAGAAGCGCGCTCATGAACAGGTTTGATGTTTGGGATAATCGGCCGCGTTGGATAGTGCGCAGCATCTAAATCAATAACCGTTCTACGCGTGATTCTCGGTGTTCCGTGCTTGGCCCGTGTGTTTCGATAAACGGAGTCTTCAAGCGCTTCAATCTTCGTAATATGAAGACCATCGTACTCAATCTCAAAATGAGACGGCACGTACATTCCCGGAATACGTGCTAACTCGGCCAGAACCTCTTGACGCGTTGCGTTGCGAGTCTTTGCGGCGTCAATCGTATCAACAATATCCTCAATCGCTTCTTCGCCGTCTCCCAACAAGAAAGCATCAAAGAAAGGTGCAATTGGCTCAGGGTTGAACGCGCCCGCACCACCACCAATGACATATGGATCGTCCACATCGCGATTGACCGCGCGGACAGGCACCCCACCGTGCTCAAGCATCCCAATCAAAGTCGGATAAGAAAGTTCATACTGGAGAGTAAATCCCACCATGTCGAAAAGCTTAAGAGGGCGCCGCGACTCCAGAGACCAAATTGGGATATCTTGCTCTCGGGCTTTCTTTTCAAGATCTGGCCAAAGGGCATAAACACGCTCGGCGACCATATCCTCTTTTTTGTTGATGATATCGTATAGAATCTTTAAGCCGATATGACTCTCGGCAACTTCGTAGACATCCGGAAAGCACAAAGCGATGCGCCGGCGAATGTGATCACCTTCTTTTTGGACCGAGTTGACTTCGCCGCCAATGTAGCGAGCGGGCTTGTCGACACCCTCTAAAAGTCGGTTGATCACCAAATCGTCAATAGGCTTGTCAAATTCCATCAAAGACTCCTAATTGGCCTAAAAATATCACGAAATCGATTCAGATGTGGAGACAGATTTAGTCGTCAAACCTCGAGAAGGCAAGATGAGAATTCAAACTAAATCTAGAAACTTTGGGAGTGACGCCGCGAGGATCGGCTCAGCCCAAATCAACTGTCAATTTGACCCAAAATATCGTCAAGCTGATCCAGGGAATGAAAAAAGATTTCAATCCGTCCTTTGCCTCGCCGCTGAACCAAACGAACCTTTGTGCTTAGTTTTCGCATCAAGCGCTCTTCAACCGCACGCTCTGCGTGAGACTGCTCATTTTGCTTCACTGGCTTACTGGCTTGCTTTCGCTTGCGAGCCAAAGTCTCAGCATCTCGAACTGAAAGCTTTCGCTCCACAATGTCCTTAGCCAACTTATGCATGTGACGATCATCGCCAAGAGTCATAATCGCCCGTGCATGACCAGCAGTCAGGGAACCATCTGCCAATAGCTCAAGAACAGGCTCCGGCAACTTCAGTAAACGAAGACAGTTTGCTACGGTTGCCCGGTTCTTGCCAACCGCCGCGGCTACTGATTCTTGTGTGAGGCCGTAGCCTTTCATCAAGCCAGAATATGCTTGAGCTTCTTCAATGGGGTCTAAGTCTTCGCGTTGAATGTTTTCAATGAGCGCGACTTTCATGACGTCTTCTTCGCTCAAGTCCTTAATCACAACCGGTACTTGTTTTAGACCTGCAATTTGAGATGCACGCCAGCGACGCTCACCAGCCACAATTTCGTATTCCGAACCATGGCTACGCACGATGATGGGCTGTAAAACCCCTTGTTGACGAATAGACTCCGCCAGCTCTTCCAAAGCCGGTTTATCAAAAGTCTTCCGAGGTTGGCCTTTATTGGGAACAATTCGCTCAATCGGCAAAGTTCTTTGACCCGCCTCAGCTGGCTTTGTGGTCTGTACTTCTGCCCCAGCCCCAGCCCCAGCAACCGGAGCCGTTGGAATCAAAGCAGAAAGGCCTCGGCCCAATGCATTTCTTGAGTTTTTATTGGTTCCAGATGGAGTGCTCATAATGGTGCTGCCTCACTTTGAAGGTGGTCGGGTCGGGACGAAATATGTCCAATATTGTGCTTTTCCATAAACTCTCGGGCCAGCTGGATGTAGCTCTTACAACCCGTAGAGTTAATATCGTAAAGAATAATGGGCTTACCAAAGCTCGGTGCTTCAGAAAGTCGAACGTTTCGAGGAACAACCGCTTTGAAGACGCTGTCCCCAAAATTCGTTCGAACATCGTTTGATACTTCTCGGGCGAGATTGTTTCGCCCATCAAACATCGTTAGAAGAATTCCCTCGATGGATAAATTGGGGTTGGGTCCAGCCCTAACCATTTCCACTGTCCGCATGAGCTGGCTTAAACCTTCAAGTGCATAATACTCACACTGCATGGGGATGATGATGGAGTCTGCCGCGCAAAGCCCGTTCAAGGTCAGCAGGCTTAAAGATGGCGGGCAATCGATAAATATTACGTCGTAATCTTCGCGCACATGCGAGAGCGCCTGTTGCAATTTGTGCAAACGGTCCTCACGGGTGCCCAAATCCATATCAATACCATAAAGGTCGGGTCCGGCAGGAATTACATCAAGCGTCTTTAATTGGGTCTTTTTGACGAGTTCCGCAATGGTTCGCGTTTCATCCAGGGCCGCGTAGATACTCTCGTCGATCTCATGGGGACCAACTCCAAGGCCGCTTGAAGCGTTGGCTTGCGGATCCATATCCACGAGCAGAACCTTGCATTCCGCAGCAGCAACAGATGCCCCGAGATTTACCGCGGTGGTGGTTTTTCCCACTCCGCCCTTCTGGTTGGCAACAGCAACAATCCGGCCCATGATTCCCTCCAATAAATGGAACCAACTTCCAAAAGCGCAAAGAAGTTGGTGACGATGTATCTATGTCAAAGCGGATAGGCTGGCAAAGAAAAAGGCAGAGAATTAGCTAATTTCAGAGGCATCCAAAAGGTCTAAGGCACGTGTTTCAGAGGTCAGTTCATAGTGAACACGGCGACTTCCGGGAACCTGATCATAATTGGCAGCGCGGTAAAAATAGAGCGTTCCCCCGGAGGCAATCCAGGGCGAAAGCGAAGCCAGCTCTTTGGGATTGGAGAAGGTCGCGCGGGTCACGAGCGACTGGAAAGGCTCGGAAGTTCCATGTTCCGCCCGAGTCATTGAGATCTTAACATTTCGAAGACCGAGCCGACTTACTGCTGTGCGCAGAAATGAAACGCGCTTGCGCCGAGGTTCAACCAATGTGAACTGAGTTGAGGGCATTGCAATCGCCAGGGGAATTCCAGGAAAGCCGCCGCCAGAGCCCATATCTACTACGGGTCCCTGAAGGCCATGCTCCATAGCAGCCAAACTGTCTCGATAGTGCAAATCTGCTGCTTCTTCAGGATCAAGAATCGCAGTCAGGTTTACGCGCTCATTCCACTCAAGAAGCAGATCCCAATGGTCCTGCATTTGATCAAGCATATTCGAAGTGAGCTCAATTCCCTCGGGAATGATTTTTTGTAGGAAAGCCTTCATTGTTTCTCAATTTGTTTCACGTGAAACATTCTCGATTCAAAAAGCCGGTGTGTTTCACGTGAAACATTTTTGTTGGGCCTATTTGGAGTCTCGAGCCCATTTGTGAACGTGCAATCTCAAAAGCGCGATAGCGGCCGGAGTAATCCCGGGAATTCGGCTCGCCTGGCCAAGTGTCGCCGGCTGCACAGAGTTTAGCTTCTCTTGAACCTCGCGAGACAAACCACCAGCCACCATGTAATCCACATTCTCTGGTAGACGCATCATTTCGAGTTCACGCATCCGCTCTATTTCGGCCTCTTCACGAGCAATATAGCCGGCGTACTTAATCTCTTCCTCAACTTGAAGAAGCGTTCCGCGGGCAAAATCTCCAGGTTCAACCAATGAAGCAATGCCAATCTCGGGGCGCTTTAAAAGAACTGCTCTTTTTTGGCTCACATGCTGAGCTCGGTCTAGCTCGAAAGATTGAACCAAATCATCGCCCACTGGAGTGGCTGAAAGAAATGCCTGGAGTGCCGCTCGCTCTTCCATGCGCTTAAGAGCAGATTGTTGCCGCTCTTCAGTTAACAAGCCCCAGCTCTTAGCTCTCTCAAAAAGTCTAGATTCTGCATTCGACTCGCGCAGGGTTAAGCGGTGCTCTGCTCTTGAAGTAAAAACGCGATAAGGCTCATCAACGCCCTTCGTCACCAGATCATCTATCATCACGCCAATATAGGCTTCGTCTCTGCCCAAAATGGCCGCTTCTTTGCCCTGAACAAATCGTACTGCATTCAGTCCAGCCATCAAACCCTGAGCGGCGGCTTCTTCGTATCCACTGGTGCCATTAATCTGCCCTGCCAGGAAAAGGCCTCCGAGGGCCTTAGTCATGAGACTGGGATAAAGCTGAGTGGGTGGCGAGTAGTCGTATTCAACCGCGTATCCGTATTGAAGGATCTTTGCATTCTCAAGACCTCGGATTGTCTTGATAAATCCTTCTTGAACGTCCTTAGGCAAACTTGTCGAAAGCCCGTTAGGGTAAACACGGTCAGAATCAAGCCCTTCCGGCTCCAAGAAAATCAGGTGTTTGTCCTTATCGGCAAAACGAACAATTTTATCTTCTAAGGACGGACAATACCGCGGACCCAAACCCTTAATAATTCCCTGATAAAGAGGAGAGCGGTTTAGGTTTTCTCGAATCAGTGCGTGGGTCGTCTCGTGCGTATAGGTAAGATGGCACTCAATCTGTTCCAGGCTGTTATCGATATCTTCAAAGCTGAATCTTGGGCGCGGAGCATCTCCAGCCTGGGCTTCCAAAATATCCCAGTTGATGGAGTCTTTTGCCAACCGTGGAGTCGTTCCGGTTTTAAATCTTCCCAAGGTTAGTCCCAGAGCCCGAAGAGAATCAGACAAGAAGTTTGCTGGAGCATCGCCCACCCGGCCGCCAGCAAATTGCTCTGAGCCCACATGGCAAAGACCATTTAGAAATGTTCCGGTGGTAATAACCGCTGCACGCGTTTTAAGAACTTGCCCACCCTTGAGGCCCACGCCGCGAAGACCTTCTGCGGTATAGTCGAGTTTAACAACCTCATCTTCAAATAGAGTCAGGTTAGGGGCTGAGTAAATCACTTCACTCATGTGCTCTTTGTACGCCTTGGAGTCTGATTGGCATCGAGTTGAGCGAACCGCCGGGCCACGAGAGGTATTAAGTCTTTTGTATTGAATCCCTGTAGCATGCGC
>CAZZDT010000310.1:0-5262 GCA_964652435.1 uncultured Bdellovibrionales bacterium | reverse complement strand
TTTGCCCTCTAATCCCGAGTGGGATGACTTTAAATCAACTCTGTTTCAGTTCATGATGCCTACTATGTCCAAGAGAGCCATCATTTTTACAACAGCGACCATCGCTGCGCTGCTCTGCCTCGATGGGGCCACCACCCACTTATCAGCGGCGGTTCTTCGGGCACTTCTGCTATGCATCTGTGTCGCTGCCTGGCCTCAAAAACAGGTGATGATTCAAACATCCGCTCTTGTAGCCGTCGCAACGGCCACCATTGCCATGCTCTGGGGCTTAACCATTTCGCACAACCCAGGTCTCGGTATTCAAGTATGCGTTACGGGAATGATGGTTTGTGGACTTTATCTCGCCCTAACCCACAGCGAAAAAAATATCTCGAAAACAGTGCTTCAAATCCTACTGGCCGTGGCATCTTTCCACAGTCTCGCAGCAATGGTTCTCTGGGCAATGGAACCCACAACACGCGCCAGCGGCTTCTTTGCAAATCCAAATAACTTAGCCGCTTGGCTCGCTCCCAGCGCGCTTATCTTACTTTATTTTTATCTTCAAAACCGAACCAACAAATGGATGTTGGTCGCTGCCCTACTTTGCACCACCGGTGTATTGATAACCCAAAGTCGCTCGGGTGTGTTGGCCCTGCTTCTTGGAGCTGCTTGCTTTGTTTCTCAAATGGGACGGTTCAAAAAATACGGTTTAGCAGCGCTTAGCATCGCCGGCTTGGCCACCTTGGCACTCTTGTATGACCGATTTACCGGCAGCGGCGACCCATTGTCATTCAGTCGATGGGCCATTTGGAAAAGCAGCCTGGGCGTTGCCCTGGCTCATCCAGAAGGCGTTGGCATCGCCAACTTCGGTCCTGCCTTACGTATGCATGGTGTGGAGTTAAATGGACTGGTACGCTACCCACGCTTTGCGCAGCAGGCTCACAATGCTCTGCTCCACGGCTGGGTGGAAGCTGGCTTTCTCGGTTTAATCGCCATCCTGACGGCCTGGACAACAGCGGCACTGGCAATCTGGAAAAGTGGGCCATCCTGGACCGACCGTTTGCCTCACGTCGGTGTGTTCATAGCATTCATCATTCCCGCGCTCTTTTCTACTACTTTTCATCTTGTGGTTCTCAGCAGCACCGCAGTGGTTTGGACTGCATTCGTCAATCGACTCTCCTTTTCTCCTGGACCTTTCGGGGAAGAAAAAAGCTGGGACCATATTCAAGCCAGTGTTGGTGCCATGGCCATTGTCCTGATTGGTTTTTTGGTTCCCGGCACCTTGAATCAACATTATCAAGCTGAAGCACAGTACTTTACCCAAGCGGGCAATTTATCAAGAGCTCAAAAAAGTGCAGAGGATGCGGTAGAAAGTGCTCCTTTCAGCGTCGGTGCAAAACTGCTTTTGGAAAGTCTCAAGTTTAGGCAAGGCGAAGGTCCCTTGCCTATTGCCGAACGGCTTCTCGAACTCGGTGATCTTTACCCCATGGATCATCGGCCCGTTGAACGCGCATCTTCACTACTGGCCCATGCCGCCAATAAAAGTGGCAGCAAAGAGCTTTGGGGAAAAGCCGCTGCAATTGGGCTGGCAGGCCTCGAGCGAAATCCCCACGATTGTCTGACCCGTGTTCCCATTGGACGAGCCCTCTACCGAAGTGGTCAACACAACCAATCCATTCGCTTTCTTGAGGAAACCATCAATATCGAGCCGCAATGTGCCGGGGCCCACGCGAATTTAGCTCTGATTCATCGCATCGCCCAAAACACGGAATCAAGTCAGACCCATGCAAACAAAGCTCTGGAGGCTGAGCGACAAGGGCAGATGAGAATCGCTCGGGAAAAGCAAATATTGTCGCTTGCACCTGCTACAAAGAAGGTGCTTGAAACTATAGTTAACGGTCAGCCATGATTCGATTTCTTCCATGGATATTATTGTGTGGATTCATTGTCAGTCAGGCCCACGCACGCCTGGATGCCAGTCCGCGTAAAGATACAAGCTTCGACAAAGAAGTCATGCCCTCGACCCAAGCCTCCAAACTCGTCAGTTTAGGTTATGAGAACGTCGTGGCCGACTACTACTGGCTCCGATCCATCAGTCACTTTGGCGACCGCCGTATGCATGCCTACGAATACCCAAATTTACTTGGACTTCTTGAACTCGTCTTGGCTTTAGATCCTAAATTCAGTGCGGGATATTTTTTCGCGGGTTCAGTCCTCAACACCAGTGGCGACCATCTCGAAGACGCCATGCGCATTCTAAAAACTGGGCGCGCCGAACGGCCCGACAATTGGCGTATTCCCTATATCTTGGGATTCAACTACTACATGTATTTCCAAGATTTCGAAAAGGCAGCGCAGTCCTTTGCTGAGGCAGCACGTCATCCAGATGCACCTTCCGTGCTGGGTAAGCTGGCTGTCAAACTGGCAGCCGAAGCTCAAAATCCTGAAATTGGTATCGCCATGATCGATACCATCCTCAGCGATATTCAAGACGAAACCCTAAGGGAAGTTTATATCGAACGTCGTAACCTCTTGATGCTTGAGCAAGAGCTGCTTTCTTTTCAACGCATCATCGACCAATACACTCAAAGATTCGGCCAATCCCCAAGCACCTTAAATGAACTTGTTCAAACAGGACTGCTGCGGCAACTTCCCCAAAACGACCCAGTAGGAGGAACTTACTACATCTCCGAAACCGGTCAGGCCGCTACAACCAGTGAAGACAAGCGCCTTCGACTCAGCACAGAAGCCAAGGAGAAACTTCAGTGAAAGCTCTTCGAATCGACGGGCTCACCTTCAGCGTGCAGCCTCACTTCTGGACCCCTACTTTGGATATCCTAAAGGGCGTGTGCCTGAGCGTTGAAGCCGGAGAAATTTTTGGTTTTCTCGGTCCAAACGGTGCGGGCAAAACCACCACCATCAAAGCCATTTTGGGGCTACTCAAACCCAAGGCGGGAACCGTTGAAGTGCTGGGTGGCACCATGCAAGATCCCAGCATTCGCCAAAAAGTTGGTTTTATGCCGGAGCGGGCCTTCTTTCCGCCGCACCTCACTGCTTTTGAATGGGTCAACCACCACGCCAAACTCGCCGGGCTCAAAGGCACGACAGCCAAATCCAGAAGCCTCGAAGTTCTGAAACAAGTCGAACTCACCGAAAGCATGAATCGCAAAATAGGAACCTACTCGAAAGGCATGGTGCAACGGGCCGGCCTTGCTCAAGCTCTCGTGGCAGACCCGGAGCTGATTATCCTTGACGAACCCATGAGTGGCCTTGATCCCCTTGGTCGGCATCTGATTCGCACCATCCTAGAAGATTTACGCTCTCGCGGAAAAACCGTTTTCTTCTCAACTCATATTCTTCCCGATGTTGAGCAAATTTGTGACCGGGTGGGTATCCTGCAAGCAGGGACCATTCAAAAATCGGGGCCACTCCATACCCTAATGGGGCAAACCATCGAGAAGGTGGAATTCCACACCAGCCTTTGTGGTGAGGCATGCAACCATGACCTGCAAAAACTGGGTGCTGAAACAAGCTCAAGAAGCGGCAGCCAAACAATAATTCTAGATGACCCAGAACAAACCAACGCGGTGATCGATATTCTACGTCAGCATAGCGTATCCATCATCGAGCTGAATGCTCATCGCGGTACACTGGAAGATGTCTTTCTTGAAAAAGTACATCAGCGCCAAGAGGAGGCACAATCATGAGTCGACCTTGGCAAGGAACCACAACCGTTGCAGTCATGACTTTTCAGGAAGCGGTTCGCAATAAACTGCTTCTCGTCACGTTGGTATTTGCAGCCATTCTTACCGCCCTAAGTATCTCAGCCGGTTCGGTCTCCTTGGGGCACCGGGGCCGATTGATCATCGATGTAGGACTGGCGGCCGCAAGCATGGTGGGAAGCATCATCGCAATTGCCCTTACTGTCATCTCCTTTGGCTCCGAGGTCAAAAACAAAACAGCTTACACACTTTTGACAAGGCCTATCTCGAGATGGGCGTACCTCTTAGGAAAATATCTGGGTATTGTTGCCACAATGGAAATTGTGGTGAGTCTGATGCTCGGAGCAACTGCTCTCACGGTATCACTCTACGGTGAAGAGATCCCATTGGCCTTTTGGGGCAGTGCGTGGCTAACCCTCATTGAAATGTGGTTGGTGGTGGCCATCGCTCTTTTCTTCAGCACAGTGGGTGTACCGGTCTTAGCCGCCACATACAGCGCCGGTCTTATTCTCGCCGGTAATCTAGCCCAAGATATTTTAAACCTTGCCCAAAAGACGCAAGAGCAAGGTGATGCCGCCAGCGCAGCTATACTGCAAACCGTTTACTGGATCATCCCAGACCTTTCTGATCTTTCACTCCGACCCGAAGCATCCAATGCCCTCGATATCCCCGAGAGCTTTATTCTCTTTGGGAGCATCTATGGGCTAGCTTATGGTGCTCTGGCACTGATTGCGGCCATGTGGATTTTCACCGGGAAGAAGCATGTCTGAATTGTTTGGAGTCACCCTTGGAGCCGTATTCATTCTCAGTTTGAGTCTGGTGCTCTATCTCACACCACTTGTTCGTAAAGGTGCAATTGAATTTGGCGTACTCGACAGTCCCGACGGAAAACTAAAACGTCATAAAGAACCCACCCCATATCTAGGCGGCGTTGCGGTCTATCTAGCATTCTTGATCAGTCTCGGTATGGTCTTTGATTTTGATAAGGAACTTCTCGGCATGCTGCTCGGTGGCACCATCGTCACCATGTTGGGACTTTTTGATGACCTGCGTGTACTCACTCCAGGGCTTAAAATCCTGGGGCAGCTTTTGGCAATCTGGGTACTCTTTAAAAGCGGCGCCACCATTCAAATTGCAAGCTTGCCAGAGTGGATGACGCTCCTGCTTACCATTGGCTGGGTCGTCATCATTACCAACGCGGTGAACATCCTCGATGTCTCGGATGGGGTTGCATCAGGAACAGCAGCCATTGCCTCACTTTGCCTCGCAGTGATTGCGCTCTTGAATCACCGTCCACTCATCGCATCGGCCGCATTGGCCCTAAGTGGAAGCTGCGCCGGTTTCGTTTGGTTTAATAAAGCTCCTGCTAAGATTTATCTTGGCGATACGGGCAGTATGTTCATCGGCTTCATGCTCGCCAGCTTAACTATGATTGGCGATTATGCTGCCAACAATACGACCGCACTGCTCGCACCTCTGTTTATTCTCTTTGTTCCCATTTTTGAGGTAGCAATTTGTTCTCTGGCTCGGTTGGCCAAAGGCATCTCTCCATTAAAAGGAA
>CAZZDT010000309.1:0-5266 GCA_964652435.1 uncultured Bdellovibrionales bacterium | reverse complement strand
ATTCCGCACGGTTTGATTTACCTCCCTTGGCTCAAGATTTGGCTGGTGCGCTGGTTGAAGTGGTAGAAAAAGTACGGTTGTGCGAAGACTGCCAAAACTTATGCACGGCTGAAAAATGTTCGATCTGCACAGACCCTCGAAGAGAATCCAAAGCACTTTGCGTGGTTGAAGGTGTTGCGGATCTGCGGGCTATTGAAAGTTGTGGTGTATTTAGGGGCCGGTATCATGTTCTTCATGGTGCACTTGCACCGCTGGATGGAGTCGGACCGGAGGAACTCAAACTTAGAGATATCTTAGACCGGGTAAGAGACGGCAATTATGAAGAAGTTATCCTGGCGACCAACGCCACTGTAGAAGGTGACGCGACCGCTTTGTATATTGGTCGTCTTCTCCGAGGCACCGATGTGAAGATCACTCGGCTTGCCAGCGGGGTCCCGTTGGGTGGTGAACTTGAGTATTTAGATCATGCTACCTTGGGCCGGGCGCTGAGTGCCCGGCAAAGTTTTGATTCCTAGTCCACCGGCAGGCTTTGTTGCACCCGGCGCATCTTATTTGTACAGTCGCTTTCATCGGGGTTAGGCTTTATTGACGACCCGCTCAAATTTGTTTTGGGAGATTGACTATTTTGGCACTGCGCTCAACCAGTATGCATGAAGACGAGCATCAGAGAATTGCTGAGCTCTGCGGTGGTTTACAGCGTTCCGCCAATGCACGCGCCGTGATGTTGGTGGATCGTAATGGTCAATTCATTACCAGCCATGGTGAGGTCGAGCATCTCGACATGACTTCTTTGGCCTCACTTACAGCCGGAAATATGGCGGCGACCAGTGGTCTGGCCAGGTTGATGGGTGAGAAGGAATTCCCGAATATTTTTCACGAGGGTGAAAAAGACCATTTGCATCTGTCGATTGTTGGGCAGCGAGCCATCTTGGTTGTTATGTTTGATAGACGAAGCAGTCTTGGATTGGTGAGGCTACGGGTCAAGCAGACCACAGCTCTCTTGAACGGTGTTTTTGACGATATGCAATCGCGTTCTCAGGCTGGGGCGGCAAAATCCCCGCTGGCAGATGTGACTGAAGCAGAAATCGATAATTTATTTAAGTAGCGTGGAGACGCAGGCAAGTTATGTCGTTCATTAATTACAGCGCCAAAGAGATCAACTGTAAGATCGTTTACTACGGCCCTGGTTTGTGCGGAAAAACGACGAACCTCCAATATATTTACAACCGAACGAATCCAACGGCGCGAGGAAAGATGATTTCTCTGGCGACCGAGACCGAGCGGACTCTGTTTTTCGACTTTTTGCCTTTGGCACTTGGAGAGATCCGCGGTTTTAAAACGCGTTTCCATCTCTACACCACGCCCGGCCAGGTTTTCTATGATGCCAGCCGAAAATTGATTCTCAAGGGAGTCGATGGGGTGGTTTTTGTGGTCGATAGCCAAATTGACCGAATGGAAGCGAATCTGGAGTCTCTTGAGAACCTAGAAGACAATCTGATCGAGCAAGGTTATGACCTTTCGTCGCTGCCGTTTGTGATTCAATACAACAAGCGCGATTTGGGTAATATTCTGTCGGTTGAAGAGCTTCGTGAGATGTTCAATCCAACCGGTGTAGCCGAATTCGAGGCCTGTGCCACCACGGGTGAGGGAGTCTTCGATACTCTCAAGGGAATTGCCCGAAAAGTACTGATTGAACTCAAAAAGGGTGGCTGACGCGAAACTTACGCGAAGAAGATCCCTTAACATCTATAAGTTGTTATTATTATAGGAAAATTTGGCATCTATTTGACCTCGGTGGCTGGCAGAGCTAACATCGGCGAGAATTGATACGCTGACAATTCTGGGGTTGGACCACGAGGGTTCGGACCCTGGTGTTGTTTGCTGAATAGGTGCTTCAATGCACTTTTGGATAAGTCCATGAAAATGCAAAGTATTCGGTTGGGGATATTGGCGCTTTTGGTCACGGCTTTTGGTTTTGTGACTCCTCTTTCTGCGCAAACAACTGGAGCGGGTGATGAGAAGCCTGCTTACAACTTGAAGCTTCGTGACATCGAAGAGCGAGTCAACGATCTGAAAGAGAAGATTTTTCAGAGTAAGGCCCGCTTGATTCAGCTTCAGGAAGTTGTACTCCATGGGACGATTTCCGGTGCCAAAGCCAAAATTGTGCACCGAAACGAAATGGGAGCGTCCTTTAGCCTGGTGAGAGCACAGTACTCTCTCGACGGAACTCCAATTTTTAATCGCCGTGACAGCGGTGAGGGCGAATTATCGGACGCGGAGGAAATTGAAATCTTCAATGGTACGGTTGCTCCCGGTAACCACCAGATTTCGGTTTACCTTGAGTACCGAGGCAACGGCTTTGGAATCTTTTCTTATCTTAACGACTATAAGTTCAAGATTAAGTCAGGTTACACATTTACCGCTGAGGAAGGTCGTGTGACTTCAGTTCGAGTGGTCGGCTTTGAAAAAGGTGGCATCACCACGGAGCTTACAGAGCGACCGACTGTTCGTTACGACATTGAAACGACGCGTGCGTTCCGTAAGGACGATGCGAAGAACGAGGGTGAATCAGCTGCGGAATAAGCTGCTTTGATTCAATCATTGGTACAGAAATGAAAAACTGGATGCCATTGCTTCGCACACGAAAGTGGGTTGGGCTTTTAGCCTGTTCAGGGCTCTTTATTAGCGCACCAGCCTATGCTGAAGGCGCCGATGACCCGAGTGACTTAGTAGATACAAGGCCTTCACCGCGCGTTGAATTTCAGATTGTTCAAGATGAAATCCGCGCTCTTTCGGTGAAGATGAAAACGCTCACCAACGATTATACCAACGTAAAGCTCTTCAAGGGTGACAAACTCTTCGCTGAACGTCTTACGGACAGTGAGGTTCTTTTTCTTCTCAAAGATTATCAGCGAGCATGTTTTGCTCTTTATGAGCTGGTCAATGACCCGATGTACCGAGGCGAGCCAGGATACGTTAAAGCCCTGTATTATATGGCAGAGTCACAATACCAGACCGGTAACTATGTTTCCGCCAAGCGTTATTTCGGTGAGTTGGTCGACCGCGGTGAGCAGGCTTATCTGATCGATTCTATCCGCCGCTTGGTTGAGATTGCGGATAAACGCCATCAGTGGGACGGGCTTGAAAAATACTTCGATGTTTTGCGAAAGCAGGGCAATCTTGCTCCAGCGGTGGTTTACAGCACGGTGAAGAGTCTCCTGAAGCAAAACAAGCCTGACCTCGTGCCAAGCATGGTCAGCAGTGTCGACCCAGAACATTTTCTTTATCCAAAGATTCGCTACTTTCACGGTGTGGCGTTGCTTGAGTTGTCTCGCAACGAGAATAAGCCGGAGCTCCTCATGGAGGCGGCTCAGATCTTTGATGAACTCACTCGAATCGCTGATAAGTTTCCAGATGCGGCCGATCTTCGTGACCTTGCGGCAATGAACCGGGCTCGTATTCTGATGGAATCTGGAATGCTAACCGAGTCAAAAGATAGCTACCAGTTTATCGCTCGTAACAGTCCCTATTTTGAAGAGGCAATGTACGAAGTGACATGGGCGTATGTGGAGTCAGCTGCTCGGGCAGAAACGCCGGAAGCTCGGGTTGCGGAATACCGAAAGGCACTCAACACCATCGAGATTTTGTTGGTTTCAGTTTCGGATGCTCGTATCGCCGCTGAAGCCCGGATTTTGATGGGGAATATCTACATCTGGTTGGGCCGTTTTAACGAAGCCTTGGATGCTTTCTCTCAAGTTACCGACAAGTACTCACCGATTCGCGATGATCTGAAGATGGTTCAAACCAAAATGGTCGATCCCGTCGAGTTTTACGACGAAATCGCAGTGAAGAGTGAGACTGGCAGTGGTTATATCCCACAAATGGCATTGGAGTGGGCCAGTGAAGAACAGGGGCTCCAAGATGCGATGGCTGTAGTTAGCGACCTCGACGACGCCGAAAAGATGGTGAATGAATCCAGCGAAATTGTTGAAAACATGCTGAAAATGTTGACCGATGATGACGCCGCATTTTTTCCTGGATTGCAGCCGGCGCGAGCTCGAACCTTGGAACTCGACAACAGCCTAATAGCGGTAACCAAGCGGCTCCTTGAAGTTGAGCGGCGATTGGTTATGGAACATTTGTCGCCGGAGCGTCGCAAAGAGTTGGAACTCATTTTGGCCGAACGTGCTCGTTTGGAGGGGCCTTACGAGAAGCTGCCGAAGAGCCAGGAAGATTATGAAAGCCGTGCAGGGCGCATGAAGGTGCATATGCAGGCGGTTCAAAAAGAGGCTTTTCGTTTGCAATGGTCCCTGGAAGAGCAGCGCCGTGAACTCATTGGTATTCGTCGTTGGCTGAACTCTAACCCAGACAGTTTGCCCTTTGAGGATGAGGCCATTTTTAGAAGCCGTGTTCAGCAGATTGATCAACAAATTGGTGAGATGGAGAGTCTGCAAAAAGCCTTGGTTCAGGACATCAAACGCGAACAAACATTGGTCTCTGTAACCACCGCAGAAGCGGCTGAAGAAAACGAATTACGGGCTCGATATGAGGCAACTTTGGCTCGTGAACGTGAAATTCTATCCGTGGGCCAGATGTATCTGGTGGGTCAAAACATTGCTGGCGGTTCTGATAATTCGGCAACCACTCGGGTTTCTTCGGAGATGAATCAGCTCATTGAAGAGCGCAAAGAGCTCGATAAGCGAAAAGCTGATGTTGCGAGCCGGCTCAAGGATGCACGTCAGCAGGTTTATAAGTTCCGATGGACACTGATGGACCAAAAGCGGGAAGTTGCACGGATTCGAAAATGGATCCGAAACAATCCAGGCTTTTTAAAGGATGACACGAAAAATCAGAACTTCAGAGATCGGCTGGATGAAGTGGCTTCGGTTATTGAGGGGCTTTTGGAACGTCAAGACGGCTTTGAAAAAGAAATGGTTCGGGACGAGGTTGTTGATGTTGTGATGCTTGCTTTGCAGGCTGAGGAAGACGAACTCGATGCCCGTTATCAAGAGACTTTTGAACGGGAACGCAATCTTTTGATGGCCTCTGGTGGGGCTGACGAAGATGCGGGCTTATCTCTAGTCTTGGCCATTGAAAAGTCTCGCGCGACGGCAGCTCAGCTAAACGGGGAACTTGCAGACTTTAAGGTTTATCTCAAAGAGTTGGGCGGAACGAAATCTCGTGAAATGCGTGTCCAATTGGCCCGAGAGCAGCGTGCCATCAGTGATCAGTACAAAGCTTTGGAATTGGCGCGGGGCAACGCCAA
>CAZZDT010000308.1:0-5271 GCA_964652435.1 uncultured Bdellovibrionales bacterium | reverse complement strand
TTCGGAGCGCACCTTGGTCATCCACTGGGATGACCTTAAGGCTCGCGCCCTTACGTTCACAAAGCATCTGCCATGGAACGATATTACTGTGATGCTCCATCTCTGAAATAATGATCTCATCACCGGACTTCACGAACGCTTCACCGAAGCTCCACGCAACTAAGTTAATGCCTTCGGTTGTACCTCGAACAAAAAGCACCTCTTCAAGCTTCGGAGCATTGATAAATTTTCTTACTTGCTCCCGAGCCTTCTCATACCGTGTGGTGGCAGCGTCACTTAGATAATGAATACCTCGGTGAATATTCGCACACTCCTGACCATAAAACTCGTTCACTGCATCCATCACGCACTGAGGAGTTTGAGCCGTCGCAGCGTTATCCAGATAAACCAGTGGTTTATCATGAACCGTGCGCTCCAAAACCGGAAAGTCTTCGCGAATTTTCTTAATATTCATCATGATTAAATGGAACCAGTCACGTCGCCGCTCAAGAGCCAATTCCGTATGGTTTTCTCTAGATAATCAAGAGCACCATCGAACTTCATCTCCGCTAACACATCCATGGCAAAACCGTAGGTCAACTCACTACGAGCTTGCTCAAGCGAAATCCCGCGAGCACGCATGTAGAAGATCTGGTCATTGTCCAACTGTCCAACAGTTGCGCCGTGTGCACACTTCACATCATCCGCATAGATCTCAAGCTGCGGCCGTGTATTCGCCGTTGCTTTTTTAGAGAGAATCAAGTTGCGGTTCTGCTGAGAGGAGTCAGTTTTTTGGGCTTCTTTTTGAACCAACACATAACCGTTGAATACACTCGTGGCCGAGCCAGCTAAAATACCTTTATAGATTTCCTGACTCTGACAATGCGGCGCCACGTGCTCGATTTTAGTATAAACATCAGCGTGTTGTTTTCCACCAATCATATAGAGCCCGCCCAGATAGCAAAATGCGCCTTGCTCTAACAATCGGACATTGATGCCCGTTCGCCCTACACTGGCTCCAAAGTTAAACAAATGTGAACGGTAGGTACTGTCACGTTTTTGCTCAACGTAGAGCTGTGCCAAATGATGGGCTGACATGCCTTCTTCTTGGAGTCTTGTATGCTCAAGCCTCGCAGCGCGATCTAGGGAAATTTCTGAGACGGCATTGTTCAAGTACGACTCGTTAGGAGCACCAACGAACGTCTCGACTAAATTCAGCTGAGAATTTTCTTCCAATACTACAACCACTCGAGGATGAAGCGCTGTCTCTTTTTCATGCTCGGATACTCCCCATTCGAGATGAACGGGTTTGTCTACAACACAGTTACGAGCAACACGAATCACGATTCCTGTATTCAAGAATGCACTGTTCAATGCGGCCATTGCATCATCTTGATGAGCCAGCTTACCCAACACACCCTCAGCCAGAGCATGTCCTGTTTCTAACGATTCAATACGGATTCCCTCTGGGAGTTCCAAATCTTTCGTCACCAACACACCATCGACCAGGCTCAGCTTGTATGCATCCAAGCTTTGAAGAGCTTGGCTACTGGTCACTGTACCGGCCGCGGGCACATTTTGATAAACCGCTTGTTCAACAGATTTGAGATTCGTGTAGCGCCACGCTTCATGTTTACGCGTAGGTAAACCCAAGCGATTGAAATTCTCTACGCCATTTTCACGGATAGCCTTAAACGCAGCGTCATCTACTGAAAACACATAATCTTGGTGAGCCTTCTCAAAGGCTTCACTTTTTAGCGCCGCGTTCATGCGGTTGCCTGTTGCGCCGCAGCGGTTTCAGTATCAATCCAGCCGTAACCTTCGGCTTCAAGTTGCAACGCCAGAGAGCTATCGCCTGACTTAACAATTTGACCTTCGGATAGAACATGAACGTAATCAGGCTTAATGTAATCGAGTAAACGCTGATAATGAGTCACAACAACAATGCCGCGCTCAGAGCTACGCATGCGATTCACGCCATCGGCAACAATTCTCAGTGCATCGATATCCAAACCTGAATCCGTTTCATCCAAGATCGCAAATTTAGGCTCAAGCATGCACATTTGGAGGATTTCGTTACGCTTTTTCTCGCCTCCGGAAAAGCCTTCATTCACAGGTCGCTCGAGGAACTTTTTGTCCATTTCAAGCTCGGCCATTCTGGCCTTCACCAACTTAAGAAATCCAACAGCATCGAGTTCATCTTCGCCGCGGTATTTTCTTTGAGCATTCATAGCTGCTTTTAGAAAATACATATTGTTAACGCCGGGGATCTCAACAGGGTACTGATACGCCATGAAGATACCCTCACAGGCACGGTCCTCTGGAGCGAGTTCTAAAAGGTCTTTGCCCATATAGGTAACAGTGCCTTCAGTGACTTCATACTCTTCACGCCCAGCCAGTACTTTAGCGGTCGTACTTTTACCCGAACCATTGGGACCCATAATCGCGTGTACTTCACCGGCTTTCACCGACAAATTCAGGCCACGCAAGATAGGCGTTCCTTCAACGTTTGCATGTAAATTTTTTATATCTAACATCTGTGAGCCTTTTATCTTCAGCATCAAACTTTTTCAGTTATCAACCAACGCTACCTTCGAGACTTACCGCCAGTAATTTCTGCGCTTCCACAGCAAATTCCATCGGTAACTTCTTGAAAACTTCTTTACAAAAACCATTTACAATGAGCGCTACAGCGTCCTCTTCCGAAATCCCTCGCTGCTGACAGTAAAAGAGCTGGTCTTCACTGATCTTCGAAGTGGATGCTTCATGCTCCACCTGGCTCGTGCTGTTGGATACCTCTACATAAGGAAATGTATGAGCCCCGCATTTGTTTCCAAACAACAATGAGTCGCACTGCGTATAATTACGCGCGTTGTCGGCATTTTTCCCGACCTTCACCAAACCTCGATAAGTGTTCTCTGCTCGCCCCGCAGAAATTCCCTTCGAGATAATCAAACTGGACGTATTCTTGCCCATATGAACCATCTTGGTTCCGGTATCAGCTTGTTGAGCATTGTTGGCAACGGCAACGGAGTAAAACTCACCGACGCTGTTGTCGCCCATCAGCAAAACACTTGGGTATTTCCACGTAATCGCTGAACCTGTTTCAACCTGAGTCCAAGAGATTTTTGAATTGGCACCGCGACATGCACCACGCTTCGTTACGAAGTTGTAAATGCCGCCTTTGCCGTCTTTGTCTCCTGGATACCAGTTCTGCACTGTGCTGTACTTAATTTCAGCATCCTTCATGCAGACAAGTTCAACCACTGCTGCATGCAACTGGTTCTCATCTCGCATAGGTGCCGTACAACCTTCGAGGTAACTCACGTAACTGCCTTCATCAGCAACAATGAGAGTTCGCTCGAACTGCCCAGTATTCAAAGCATTGATTCGGAAATAAGTAGATAGCTCCATTGGGCATTTCACACCCTTGGGAATATAAACAAAGGAACCATCGCTAAACACTGCCGAGTTCAAGGCAGAGTAGTAATTGTCCGAATGTGGGACAACCGATCCAATGTACTTCTTGACCAATTCGGGATGCTCGCGAATCGCCTCTGAAATTGGGCAAAAGATAACGCCTGCATCGGCCAACTTTTCCTTAAACGTCGTTGCTACCGAAACGCTATCAAAAACGGCATCAACCGCAACACCAGCCAAGGCAGCACGCTCATGCAATGGCACACCTAGCTTTTCGTATGTTGCCAAGAGTTCCGGATCCACTTCGTCTAAACTCTTCGGAGCATCGTCTTTGGATTTAGGAGCGGCAAAATAGGAAATCGCCTGAAAATCAATTTCAGGATAATCCACTTTAGGCCACTTTGGCTCTTCCATTTTTTGCCAACGTCTAAACGCCTTCAATCGCCACTCGAGCATCCACTCGGGTTCATCTTTTTTCGCCGAAATAAACCGAACTGTATCCTCAGAAAGCCCTGGCTCGAGGTATTCGGTTTCGATATCCGTCACAAATCCGTACTTGTACTCGGAATCTCCGAAATCTTCGATTGTTTGCTCTGTAGCCACCATTGTAAATCCTCAACTCTTAACCAGCTCGAGGAGTCTAGGTTCCCGAGAAGATTGTACCGAAACTTGTCCACCACATTCGGAAGACTGCTCCAGCATCTGCTCCAACGAGAAATCCTTGAGAGCCTGAAAAACCACTTCATTGATGACCTGCCAATTGCCTCTCACGGGGCACTTGGATTCCATCTCACAAAGTGTAGGTATATGTGCGCTGGAACAGTCGGTGAGAACCACCGGACCTTCCAAAACCCGAATCATCTCTGCCACTGAGATCTCTTTGGGCTCTAACGCCAACGAATAACCGCCCCGCTTTCCACGATGCGATACCAATAAACCGCCTCGTGACAGGGACTTAAGTACTTTAGACACTGTTGGAAGCGGCAAACCCGACAATTCCGAAAGTTCGCGGGCAGCACGTGATTCCCCATGGCTCTTAGCCATGTAACCCATTAGAACAATTCCATAATCTGTCAATTTTGAGAGCTTCAACATCACTTTTTCCAAATAGTACTTTTGCGGTACTATTATGAGCCTTCAAACTTGTCAAGACAAGGCAGATTAGGCAGATGAACCAATCTAACCTTTGAATTATATAGACAAATTCTATAAGGCGCTTTAGATGCACTAGCCAAATAAAACAAGGCTAACGAGAGAAATCATGGGTTCACCAGGGCAAACATCACAGATTGAGGATCAACAGGGACGACCTCTGCGCAGTCTCAGGCTATCGGTTACCGATCGGTGCAATCTTCGCTGTGATTACTGTATGCCCGAGGAGAATTACAACTGGCTACCACGAGCCGATATCCTCACTCTCGAGGAGCAGGCCCAACTTGCATCTGCGTTCATTCAGCTTGGAGTCACTCGGGTCAGACTGACCGGAGGCGAACCCCTTTTGCGTAATAATATTCATGCATTGGTTGAGATGCTGAGCTCTCAAACGTCCATTCAAGATCTGGCCATGACCACCAATGCGTTGCTTCTACGCAAATACGCCGCACGCCTAGCTGATGCCGGGCTTCACCGACTCACCATCAGCCTCGACAGCCTAAACGCCGAAACATTCTACCGACTCACCCGTCGTAACGTCCTTCATCAAGCACTGGATGGAATCGATGCAGCCCGAGAAGCTGGTTTCCAAAAGTTGAAACTCAATATGGTTGTCCTTAGAGACATCAATCATTTTGAAATCCCATCGATGCTTGATTTCGCTGCAAGTATCCAAGCCGAAGTCCGGTTCATTGAATACATGGATGTGGGCGGTGCCAA
>CAZZDT010000307.1:0-5296 GCA_964652435.1 uncultured Bdellovibrionales bacterium | reverse complement strand
GTGGCTAGTACATTGGGTTATGGATTCGAGCACATTCGTGATGGTCTCGGTTCACTCCTGCCAAATGTGGAAGACAGCCGCGGTCGCAGCAATCTTTACGAAGTCGATAATAAATATCTACTACTGGATTTCGCTCATAATCCGGGTGGTCTCAAAATGATGGCAGAACTCTCTAGGCGTTGGCCAAAGGGCGGCCGTTATTTTTTGATGGGACAGGCCGGGGATAGAAATGCGGACTTGGTTGCGGAGTTAGCGCGCGAAGCAGTGGCCATAGGTTTGGATGGTGTGGTCGTTAAGAATTTGCCGGGACATGCCTATGAACGAGATCCCAATGAGGTTGCTCAATGCCAAGTGGATGCTCTCTACAGGGCCGGACAACAAGACGGTACAGTGACTCATATTCCCGATGAAGTTGAAGCCGCTGAAGCATTGATTGACATGGCTGCGGAACAATCTCTTATCTTTTTGATTGCTCATGAAAACGTAGGCGGGGTCATGGATATGTTGAAGCGCCGGGGCGCCGAGTCGGCAAGCCTTCCTGAGCAGCTTGCATAAAAAAAGCCCCGCAAATGCGAGGCTTCCCAAAGCATTGTGAAATTAAAGAATCATTCGTTGTCATTGGCCGCGGCCGCGCGCTCACGACAGTCTTCTGGCGTGCCTCCGGCTTCGATACACTCTTCGTAGGCTGATTGGATATCTCCATCAGCATCTGAATCCAGTCGTTCCCGCTCTGAGCATGCTTCGCGGCAGGTTTCTTCGTCTCCACCACGCTCAATACAGCCTTCATAGCAGGACCCCGCTGAATCTCGCTGCGCACATATGGCTTCACAGTCAGCTTCGTCTCCGCCACGAGCAATGCAACCTTCTTCGCAGGTCGTACCTCCAATTCGGGCGCAGGCTTCGGCGCATCTTTCCTCTGTAGCACCAGGGCGCTCCATACAGCTTGCAAAACAGGCATCGGTGGCTTCAACCGCTGAAGTACTGCTGGAGCTGTCTTCGTTGACTCCAACCTCACCTGATTCACCGCAGGCAAAGAGCAGCAAGGCTGTGGTTGCGATACAAAGGCTAGTTTTGAACATGATGCTTAACTCCTCGTCTTTATAAGATTTTACACACTCAACTGCATATTTAGAAAGGTCTAATTGTTCCATGAGGCTTTTATTGTTCTGGTTGAGACGGTTTACGTAGAGAAGGGGACGATTCATCCAAGCTTTAGCTCTCCGATGTTGCTCTTGATTTAACCTATGCATCGCGCGATGTTAAACTCCGTATATTCGAAAGTGGGGGAGTTCATACGATGTTACGCATTCTTTTGACCGGCATTTGTATTTTAGGTTTAGCACTCTCTGGGTGTGGTGGTGACGATGGTGAGCCGGCACCGGGACCCAACGGTGGCAATCCGGGCGATAACAGCGGTAACAATGGTGGTGATAATACGGGGGACAACCCAGGCGATAACCCAGGCGATAACACAGGTGACAATACCGGCGATAACACCGGCGATAACACCGGCGATGATGCATCAAGTCCGGGAAGAACCGTGGCCAATTGTGAAACCAATATTGCCGATGATGTTCCCGCGTTTTACAAGAAATACTTTCGTTGCGTGACGATATCTATGGACGGTGATTCGGTGGTCATTGAGTCCGAAGGTTTGCCGCCCCATGCAAGTTTTTATTATGAGACCTCCCATGAGAATTACACTCCTTTCGTCTCGCAGGGAGATGGTTTTTATCAAAATCCAAATACCATTGAAGCGCAGAATATTCGTCTGACCATCGGCTCCAACCCTCGAGTGCGGGGGCTAACCATCAATGCCGCATTGGTCGATGGCGATGTGGGCACCAGTCAGGATGAATACGGAATGGGCACTCAAGGTGTTGCACTCGATAGCGTGGCGCTTTTTAATCCGCTTGCTGCACCCGGTGATGATATCGAAGATGAACTGTATTCATTCGACCCCTATTATGGGCACCCACAAAATCGAGGGACTTATCATTATCACACGACGTCCATGGGGCCTCTCGAAGTCCTGGAAGCCGCGGGCTTGGTCAGCTCAACCACGCCAGGTGAGGCAGCTATCGAGATGTATGGCATCATGTGTGATGGGACCTTGGTCCTGGGCTGTACTGAGCTCAATGGAGATGCTCCAAACAGCGACAACTTCGATAGCCAAAATGGTGAGGCACATGACATTGTTGACGAAGAAGGAACTGTTCACTTCACGAACCGTTACCATGTCCACATTTGTCCGGACCTGTTTCCTGAACACAGGTTTACCCCTGAGATTCAATACTACGATGGGTGTAACGATTAATTGATGGGCTCTATGCGCTGGTTCGTGACACTGGGTTTATTGTGCCACTTGGTTCTGGCGTGTTCGCAAGAAGATGCAGAGTCGCCTCTTCATGATATTTCCTATGTCCTCACTTGGAACACGGATGGTGTTGAATTTAAAGAAGATGGTTTCTCTTTAAAGAATAATTTGGGCATCGATGTTCATATTGATACGGCTTATCTGGTCCTCTACAGCACGCAGATGGTCGCATGTGAAACCAATGATTCTATTCTAGGACGTATTTATGATTGGTTGATGCCGCGCATTGCCTACGCAGGGCATGGTGGTGAAAACCGAGACCCATCGGCCATGCTTATTCCAACGGTAGAAGATGTATTGAACCCGCAACGGCTTGAACTTGGCAGTCAGGCTGTTTCCGATATGCTTTATTGCCAGATCCATTATTTGGTTGGCCGAGCAGAGGACAATGCTCAATTCTTACCCGCAGAACCTGATCTGGTTGGGACCAGTTTATATCTAAGGGGGACTTGGTCCTCTAACGACTCTGAGGATTCTTCTGAGTTTTTGGTTGAGACGTCTACGGCATACGGTGCCTTAAAGTATCTCTACCCAGTGCAGAGCTATGGTGATGAAGGTGCTGCTTATGAGTTGGATATGAATCAAACCGGTGCCGAGGTTGTGATCGAGCGCTATCTCGCGACGATGTTTGACAATGTGGATTGGCGCGAGATGAACGACACCGCGGTTGAGCGTAAAGTGCTGGCCAATATTATTGACCAGCTACAGATTACGGTAACGCCTAGAGAAAGCATTTAAGCGGCCTTTGGATTTTCTTGAACCGGCTTGATGGGGTCAAAACGGATTTCATCTTGGTTCCATAAAGCCACTTCAATTCCAAAGCCTGTAGGGTCAAATACATACCAGCTTTTTGAATGGGGGTAGTCCACTTCGCCGCCGTACTCTAACTCAAGATTGTAAGTCTCAATTTTTTCAAGCCACTTCTCTCGGTCCGTGATTCGAAGGCCAAAATGGTAAATGGTGTGGCTGTCGCCTCCGCGTTTGAGAAATTGTTGAGGCGGCTGTCGGCTTTCATCTTCGTACATACACAGTAGGGCTTCGCCACTTTTCACGATGGCCCATGGTGTTCCATTGCGCACACCCGATTCTACGACTTCAAATCCAAACACATTTTGATACCATTCAATGCTCTCATTGAGGTTGGCTACAGTCATGTTCAAGTGATCTAGATGTTTGATTTTCATTGTTATCTCCTTGTTTGTTTTATTGGATGGTTCGAATATAGAGGTATGCGGTTGCATAGCCGACTAACTTGTCGATACATCGACATTTGTCCATGGAGGCAACATGAGTGAAGAACTTGGTCATCAATTGGCGGATAATTTATCAATCAATCTCAAGCACTTGCGTACTCAAAGGGGAGTGACCCAGGTGCAGTTGGCGAAAAGGGCTGAGATTCCAAGGTCGACACTGGCAACTCTGGAGGTGGGTGATGGAAACCCCACGTTGAGTGTGCTCAGTAGGTTGTCGATGGCCTTACAGGTGTCCATTGAGGAGCTTTTGTCGCGACCCAGGGCTGCCTGTGAGCTTTTTCCCAAAGGGAGCCTGAAATCGATTGTCAGGGGGCGTGGTAAAGCTGCGCTCATGAAACTTTTGCCTCATCCCATTCCCGGAGTGGAGTTTGACCGTATCGAGTTGGCACCTGGAGGCAAATTTGTGGGTGTTCCTCATAAGCCGGGAACTCGCGAATACCTTTGTTGTGAAGGAGGTACGATTACATTGTGGGCCGGTGGCGAACAGTATGTTTTGAAGGCGGGTGATGTGGCCGCCTTTCAAGGTGACCAAAAACACAGTTACATGAATGAAACGGGGACGAAGGCCGTTGGTTTCAGCGTGGTAGCATTTGTTCCTCCGGTTTTGGAGATGGGCTAGTGCGCCTTATTCTCGGTTGGCAATGACCGCCTTAAAATGACGCCGGACGAAAGGATACTGGATATCTATGTCGAGGGCTCCTTGGCTGCCGAAGTTCTCTAGCCAGCCATCTAATTTAGACCGCTCATCTTTCTCAAGATTTTGGTAGTAGAAAATCGGTCGCTGAGCCTTCCATTGAACAAAGGTTGCCAGTTTGCGCTCACCCGAGATTCCGCCAACCTTGAAGGGTGCTTTCCCCACTGCACCTCGAACCCTTTTGGAATCAGGATTTTCATCACACCATTGGTTGATATGGTGGACCAGGGTGCTAACCCATGGAATTTGCTCTTCGAAGATCCGCTGCAGAATGGGCGTGAGGGTTTCGGGGATTGCATCATCGGCCAGGAAATCACCTTCTACACTCGCTGGGTTTCGCAAAGTATTCATCCATTTCACCACATGTGGGGCCGCCTCGAAGAGGCAAGTTGAACCTGGGTCGCGATAGAGATGCGCCCACAAAGGTCCAAAGACTGCGAAATCACCTATGCATGGCCTTTCTCCTAAGAGAAAGGAGTGCGCGGCAAGATGAACATCTAAATCTCGAATGAGCTCAGCGACCATTTTCTCCACGCCCGGCTGTGTGGTGGCTGTGACGCCGAGGACTGGAAGATAGCCTTTCATTTTGTTGGCCATGGATGCCACCAACCGGCGACCGATAAAATTGGGAATAAGTGGTAAGCCGCACCTACTAAATTCAGCCAATGCGAATTGGGCATTGGCGGGGGTATTCCAGCGGTAGTGCAGTGCCGCCATCGGTAACCACTCGTCACCGAAGAGCTCAAGCAAGAGAGATGTGAGGGTTTGTTTGGTACCAGAAGGGGTGATGCTGCGCTCGGGGTAAAGCCGCTCCATTTCATCGATGATATGGCTGCTGTCTTGAAGCCAACTGCCGTCTGGCATGCAAACCGTCGGCATGATGAGCCGTCCGACGGCATTGTTGATGGTTCGGTAGAAGTCAAAAACCGTGGGTTCTTTGTCTTTAAAGGGGATACGTTTGTATTGAAGGCA
>CAZZDT010000306.1:0-5299 GCA_964652435.1 uncultured Bdellovibrionales bacterium | reverse complement strand
TGGCGGGCCCAGCCGCTAAAGGCAGCGGACAGAACACCTTTGCCAACCTTCGCTTCGATCAAATTAAAGAGTTTCTGGCCACCCATTTTTTCCAACGCCTGAAATGCATACATCTCTGGGGATGGAAGCGAGGCCACATCACGGGGCGTAGCCTGATTGCTATGGGGCAAGCTCATAAAGCTGGTGAGCAGTTTTGAGGTGTCTCCAGTGTGCACATAGGATGGGTCGGTTTCATGGGCCCAGGCAATGGCTTTTTCGGCACCTTGTGGCAATTGAAAACCTTGGTCCTTAAGTTCTCGAACGATGGCGGTGTAAGCCATTTGGGTTTTGAATTCTGTGGCGGCGTAGGCATTGCCATAGTCCGAGATGCTGATTCGGCCTTCGTCAAAGGCCGAGGCAATGGATTCAAATTCGCTTTTGAATTTGGCGTTGCAGAGTTCGAAAATGAGATTGTCGAGAATGGTTTCAACGGGCTCTTTTTGGTTCAAGACCACGCAGTTGCTTTTGGGATTAAAGTAGGCACCGGTTTCGAGTTTGTCGTCTCGGGCAGGGGTGGTGAGTTCGAAGGTGGTGAACTTAAGGGTTGTTAGCAGGGGCGCAATGCTGTGTTGAAACACCGGGTGTGCTTCAAGAGCAGCCTTGTTGATGGGGCCTTGAGCTTTGGCTTCTGAAGTTTTGCTTTCTGGCGTTTTGGTTTCTGCAAGCAGGGTTGCACCTAAAATATCCGACGGAACCGCTGGCGGCGGAACCAAGTTGGTCTTGGTTTTAGCCTGAATCACCACGGGCGGCGGCGGTACCAATCTAACGGCAGATTTGGACGCTCCGGATTCAACCAAACCCAGCAGCCGCTCAAAGGGGCGAGATTCTAGGTTAAGAATGCCATCTTCAAACCGGCGTGCATCGATCACATCGTTTTTTCGATAGGCAGCACCAAACACCGCTTCACTGAGTTTTTGACTGAGTTTCTCGGGGTTTGTGCCAGATTCTTGAGCGGCGATTTGCTGTGCGATGTTGGCCGGGGTGGCCTCTCCGATAAATGTATATTGCTTTGAGCCTATTGATATTTGCATGTTTTCTCCGAAAACCTGAACGCAAAGATTATTCTGGCCAAGCCGAGGGCTCGCCAAGAGATGGGTCATACACCACTGAACCCATTTTGGCTATCGTTTTTCTTTAATGAAATCAGCATTGTCTCGACCTATAGGTTGAATTGGATTAAGAGGGTGCCTCGCCTAGAAGGAGTTTGTGATGCCAGCTGCCAGCCCTGAAGACTTATTCAAACGCTTAGAGACCATGGGGATTGAAACCCAAACCATCACGCACCCGGCAGTGTTTACGGTGGAAGAAGCGCGGCAACATCGGCCCGCAGCCGAACACGGCGTGCATATTAAAAATCTCTTTTTGAGAAACAAGAAAAAGAAAATGTGGTTGGTGGTGGCCCGCGAGGATTTGCCCATTGATTTAAAAGCATTGGGCGCAACCATTGGAGCAGGGCGCGTAAGCTTTGGCTCCCCAGACCGCTTAGACCAGTATCTAGGAGTAAAGCCGGGCTCGGTCACACCTTTTGCCGCCATCAATGATGAAGAAGGCGCCGTTCAGGTGGTGCTGGATAAGAATATTTTCGATGCAGATCCGGTGCATTGTCACCCGCTGGTGAACACCATGACCACGGCCATTCGCGGTGAGGATTTGTTGCGGTTTCTACGAGACACCGGCCATGAGCCACAACTGGTGGATATTCCTGCGCCAGCTTCTGATGAGTCTTAAGAAAAAGTCATCAGAAGCCTCAGCGCTTGGAACTGCTTTTTAGCAATCGTCTATTTCTGCATTGCCGAATCGGTAAATTTCACCGTCGATGCCATCGGCGGCTTCAATGAAACCTACAATCATATCAATCTCGCATCGGGAGAGCGATGGGTTGTTGGTCATGGCAAAATTTCCCGCCACGTGGGTGAGAAAGCGAAAGCCATAGGTGCTGATCAGTTCTAGGTTGTTGGACACAGATATATCACCGCGGATTTGCGTGATGTTGGTGAGGCTATCGAGATGCTTAAGGGTCGCGTTGCCGTAGATGGTCACCGAACCACCATCGGTTTCGTTGCCAATGGAGCTTAAGGACGAAAGGCCAGCCAGCGTTTGCAGGATGTCATTGTCACTTAGGTTCAGGTCGCCTCCAACGGTTGTAACGCCACTTAATGCGTCGATGTTTTTAAGGTTCATATTTCGCTCAATGCGCAAATCTCCAGCAATGGCCGTGAGGGCATCCAAGCCGCCTAAATTGGCCAGATTGCTGTTGTCGGCAATGATGAGGTCTCCGTTCACTGTGGTCAGGCCATCCAATGTGTCGATGTAAATCATGCCAGGGTTGTTGTTGATATTGATGTTACCACCCACATAGGTGAGCACATCGAATCCACTGATGGTAAAGAGGCTGTTGCTGTTTTGAACCGTGAGATTGCCTTGGATGGTGGTCAGGTAGGCAAATGTAAAGTCGAATAGCTCTGGACAGTCGATGGTGAGGCTACCGTCTATTTCCGTGCAGTTCTCGTAGTATTGCATGTCATCGGGGGAGTCGATGAGGATGTCTCCAGTGCAGAGAACCCCATTACCTGATGGAATAGGTTCTTGCGTATCGTCCTCCTCCGGAGTTTCGTCCTCGGGGTCTTCTTGGTCATCGGGCGTGGTGTCGTCAGGGATGGTTTGGTTGCCATCCGGTGCATCGGTTCCAGGCTCTTCGTTGGCGTCATCGTTGTTCTCTGTGTTGTCTTCCACAGGATCTGAAGAAATATCATCGGGGTTACTTTCTGATTCATCCGGGGTGCCCGGGGAATCATCCGTGAGTTCGTCTGCATCTTCAGCATCGCTGGAATCTTCGTTGACAGCATCCTCTGCATCACCGGTGGATGATGTGTTGGGTACTTCGCTGCCGTTAGGGCCAGGTTCGGTGCTTGATGGTAAGGCTGCATTTCCACAAGCGGCCAATCCCCAACTCATCCAGGCAAGGAGAAGGGCAGAAATCATAAATGGGCGTAGGTTGAACAACATCGGTGTAAATCCCCCGGGGCTACTTGGATTGTAAACAAACTGATGCAAGCCATAGAGCACAGAATGTGCCATGTGTTGATTCGGGCGGGCGGTTTACAAGGGTCCGGAACTATTGAGGTTTCAAAAAGCCTTCAAGAAGAGGCCGCCGGCAAACCTGCAAAGGTTGCGGGACCGAATACAAAGCTTGAGGGTCAGGTTTGAACAAACTGGTTTCGGTATGCGCCCGGCGTGGTCTTCTCCCACCGTTTAAAGGCGCGGTAGAAGGTACTGGGTTCGGAAAAGCCAAGCAGGTGGCCCACCTCGTCTGCACCCAGATCTGGATCTTTAAGGAGAGTCAGAGCAGCGTCGTGGCGGTAAGCGTCGAAAAGCTTTTGAAAGGTGGTACCTTCTTTCGAAAGGTTGCGCTGCAGGGTGCGCCGGCTCATGTGAAGGCGCCTGGCCATGTGGTCGCGGTCCCACTGAAAATGCCCGGAAGATTCCAGTATCATTTTGACACGGTCTTTGGCGCTTAGATTATCCATTTCGTGTAAGCGCTGGTCGGCCTGGGCTAAATGAATTTGCAGCATGGCCGGGTCGGATTCGGGCAAAGGCTTAAGCAGCCATTCCCGTTGCAAAATAATGGCATGCTCATCGCAACCAAATCGAAGGGGGGCTTGAAAAACCTCTTCGTGTTTTTGGGTTTGCTCCGGTTTCTCATGGGCAAAGCAAATGGCAATGGGCGTAATATCTTCGTCAATCATCCGGCGGGCAAAGCTCACAATCACCAGGAGCACCGCTTCAATTTGATGTCGACTGAAGGGTTCGTCCGCATCATGAGGGATGTAGACGATGGATGCAGTGTCTTCATCCACCCTCAGCGTCACACGGCCCCCTTCGCTGATGAGCCGTTGGTACTTTTGCACTTGCTGCAGCGCCTCAAGGAAGTTCTGGCAGTTCATCATGGTGTAGGCCACCACATTCAAATAGTGGGGGCGCACTCGCTCGCCCATGGTCAGCCCAAAGTAGGGATCTCCACTTAATGCTTGGGCTTCGCGCCAGAGGGTGACGGTGGTGCTTAAGGGGATAAATCCCACGGTACCTTCGAGGGCTTTGGGAGAGATGCCGGAGCGCTCCAAAAGGGTGGCAGAATCTACCCCAGATGCCTCAGCCGCCCGCACAATGGACCTAACCCATTGAATTGAAACACGTTTAATCACAATCCAATGGTGCCTGATGTGGCACGTAAGGTCAATAACGAAGGCGCAAAGGGCCAATGTCACCAGGCGCTCTGGGCGTTAATCTCTCATCATTCGCTGAAGAGCTTAACTTAAAAGGAGATGCATCATGGCTCAGAGAAACATTCATCAGTGGTTGGAGGCATACGGAGAAAGTCACCAAAACAAAACCAACAAGCTGATTCATTGGGTGTGTGTGCCGGGGATTTTTCTGACCATTGCAGGGCTGCTTTGGTGCATTCCGGTTCCTGAAGCCATGGCCAAGGTGCCTTACTTGAACTGGGCCACGCTTACCATGCTGCCCATTATGGCATTCTATTTTCGTCTCTCGGCGTTGGTTGCTTTAGGCATGGCGGCATTTACTTTGGTTTGTATGGCGGCGATTGCCTGGTACGAGCAAGTGGCCATGTTTGGTCTTTTGGAAACTTGTGTTTTCTTTTTCGTAGGCTTTTGGATCATGCAGTTTTGGGGTCACAAGATTGAAGGTCAAAAGCCGTCGTTCTTTGAAGACCTTCAGTTTCTTTTGATTGGCCCAGCTTGGGTGATTGGGTTTGCCTACAGAAAGCTGGGCATCCAGTATTAAGACCCTCTAGATGTATATTTTCGTCTCAGCTGATTCCCTCGGGAGTGCATTTGTGTAGAATGTGCTCGCATCTCGGTTACTATTGAAACCGAGGTCTAACTGGCTTTCGTATTCGCAGCATCTTTTTACGAGAGCCGAGCATAAAGGGGACATTATGCGCCGTGTTTCGTGGGTCACAGTCGTTTCAAGTATTCTTTGGATAGCAGCTTGCAGTCAGGATGGTTTGCAAGCGGTTCCGATTCCGGATTGTGAAGACGGTAACCCGTGTACCACCGGCGAATACAGCCAAGAAACCAATCAATGTGTGTTCACTCCGTTGGAAGATGGTTTGGAATGCCCCAACGCGAATCTTTGCGTGACGCGCTCTTCTTGTTTTGAAGGTACCTGTGTTTCCGACGAAGTGGTGGATTGCGAAGACGACAATCCTTGTACCGGTGATGTGTGCAATGAAGATACC
>CAZZDT010000305.1:0-5308 GCA_964652435.1 uncultured Bdellovibrionales bacterium | reverse complement strand
TCAGATCGCTGCTAGAAACCTCTGGTAAATCAACATCATAGACATCTTCACCGGGACTGGACTCAAATCCGCCGCGGCCAACCACTACAATTTTCACTAGATTCTGGAGATCGTCGAAGCGGTACCAACGGTCGCGTTCAGCCAGAAGATCCGCCCCCATCAACATCGCAAACGACTTATCGGGATGTTTTGACTGCAGAGCGCTGAAAAGCTCGAAGGTTCGAACCGGGCTTTGGAGCTCGCTTTCAATGGTATTCACCCGCGCCCGCTCACCCAGTGGCTTCACCATCAGTTCACACATCTTCACCCGATGCTCGAACGAAACGAGTTCTTTACCAAAGGGATGTTCATAAACCGGCACCACCCACAGAGCTTCGGCGCCCAGTGCTTCTAAGCCATAAAGACAGGCCAATTGGTGACCCATATGTGGTGGGTTGAAGCTTCCGCCGTAGACCAGAGTGTAGCCGGAGAGTGGGGAAGTCATGGAGCTACTCAATCAGAGCTGGATGAATCGGACGAGCCCTTAGGTTTCTTGCTACCGGAATAGCCGTCGGCATACCAACCACCACCTTTGAGAACAAAAGAAGTTTGGCTGAGCATTTTGCCCACCTTACGGCTTTTGCATGTTGGACAAGTTTTAGGGGCTGGATCATTCATCTTTTGGATCAGTTCCCATACGTGGCCACATTTTCCGCACTGATACTCATACATCGGCATGGGCTGTCCCTTTCGACAACTTAACGTTCTAGTGGTGCCACCTATAAAGATGGATCGCCCTTTTCGTCAAGCACTTGGAAGCACACTTCAAATTGCATATACACGACTCATCGTGCTTTCAAATCTTCGCACATTTGTCGTCAGTCGGCGACGCCAACTTGGATTGGCCCTTCTAAGCGGTATTTTATATTTCGTCGGGTTTTGTGGTTTTGGCCAATGGTACCTTTCCTGGTTTTGTCTGGTTCCCATCTTTCTGGCCCTTGACGACGACACCCTTACAGGAAAGCAAGCTATTGGAATCGCTTGGTTTTTTGGTTTAGTTGCCCATATGGGTGGCTATTACTGGATCACCTATATGCTGCATAATTTTGGGCATTTGCCTATTCCAGTGGCAGTCCTGGGCTGGATTCTACTTTGCATCGCCCAAGGTTCGCTTTTGGGTATCTGGGGCTGGGCAATCCACACTTTTCGCAAGCGATGGCAAGTTCCGCTCTGGATCTCAGCTGCTCCCTTGATGATCCTTGCTGAATGGCTATGGCCCGCGCTTTTCCCCTCGTACCTATCAAATTCTCAATTTCGGCAAATCTGGCTGATTCAAAGCTTAGAAATTATGGGACCTCTGGGACTCACCGGCCTCATGACATTTAGCAGTGCAGTGCTTTTTCAAGCTCACCAATGGCACTGGAAAGGCGACCGCCCCTTCCCACTTCGGGGCGCGATACTTCTGGCAATTCTTTTCGCCGCAAACCTAGGGTTCGGAATTTATGCCACCGACGCCATCGATGCTCGCGTTGCCGAAACTCCCAAAAAAGTAAAAGTCGGTCTGGTTCAAGCCAATATGGGGATCTACGAAAAACGCAGTGCACCGGGCGAGGGGCTCAAGCGCCATCGAGAGCAAAGCTTGGAAATGCAGTGGCAAGAAGCAGATCTGATTGTTTGGCCTGAAAGTGGCTACTTTTACAGCATCCGCAAAGGCACCAAAAACCTCAAGCGACAGGTCATGGGTCAACTCCAAACGCCGCTTCTCTTTGGTGGCTTAACAGTTGAAAACCCAGGCAAAGAGCAGAAGTTCTTCAACTCGGCCTACCTGCTTGATGGCCAGGGCAACGTTCAGGGAACCTACGACAAGACCTATCTGCTCGCGTTTGGTGAGTACATTCCACTCGGCGACGTGTTCCCGTGGATTTACAAACTCTCACCCAACACCGGTAAGTTTACTCCAGGAGATCACACTCGTCCCATTGAGCTCGATGGCATCAAGTACGGCGTTTTGATCTGCTACGAAGATATTCTTCCTCGCTTCGTTCACAAACTGATGAAGCACCAGCCAGATATCCTGGTGAACATCACCAACGATGCATGGTTTGGGGACACCCACGAGCCCATCATTCACTTGGCTTTGGCCACATTTCGAGCTGTTGAACAAAGACGCTTTCTCGCCCGTTCCACAAATACTGGCATCAGTGCTTTTGTCGATCCCGCGGGGCGTATCGTTTCACAAACCCCTACGTTCAAGCGCGCGAATCTGATGGAAGAGCTAACACCGCTGACCGGTACAACTCTCTACCAAAGGCTTGGGGATTGGCCAGGTATGCTGTCTATCTTGATGGTCTTGGGTTTGGTTTTTCTCTACAAACCAAAAGATTAAGCTAAGACTCGCTCAGTTTTAAGGGCTTGCTTCTCGCGGCGCGTAGCACCAAGTGATTCACTGGCATAAAGGCTTCTGGCCACAGCAATCAAATCTCCCTGGAGCGTGCGCAGCATCAAAGCATCGTCCTCTTTGAAATCTGGTAAATCCAGTGTGCGCAAATCTGCCACCGTGAGCTGATAACCATTTTTAATCATGGCACCAATGTCTGCCGGAATCTCAATGGCCGGAAGTGCTACCAATGCATCGCCCATGCTCAAGGTAAGCTCCTGAGCTTTTTGAGGCTCATCAGCCAAATCATCGATGGTGATTGCACTGGAGAGGTCGAAGCTTCCAACGCGAGTGCGGCGCAATGCAGATAGGTGCGCGCCACAACCAAGAGCTTCACCGATATCAAGTGCCAAAACACGGATATAAGTTCCCGAAGTACAAGTCACATCGACAACGATATCCGTACCATCGAAACTGACGAGCTTGAGCTCATCGATACGAACATCTTTGGCTTCGCGCTCAACTTCTACGCCTTGCCGAGCGAGCTCATAGAGTTTTTTTCCATCGATTTTTTTCGCGGAGTACATAGGTGGTACCTGTTTGATATCACCACGAAACTGCTCCAGTACCGCTTCAATCTGCTCTTCAGTTACATCAACCGGCTTTTCTTCAAGAACTTCACCTACCGCATCAAGGGTATCGGTGGTTACACCCAGGGTAACCACTCCACGGTAACTCTTGTCGCAGCCAACCAAGTAGCGTGAAAGCTTTGTGGCTTTACCCAGAACGATGGGCAAAACACCGGTAGCGGCTGGATCCAAAGTGCCAGTATGACCCACTTTCTTCATCCGTAGAACTCGGCGTACCGAAGCAACCACATCGTGAGAAGTAGGACCTGCTGACTTATCGATGATTAGAACGCCGTTCATCATTTACCTCGTTTGGAATTCTTGCGACCTGTTCGTGAACGACCGCGCGATGATTTCCCGCGACGGCTGGTTCGCTGAGCTTGTTCTTTTTGGCGGTGTAACTCATCAAGAGCCCGGCCTTTATCGTGAAGCGCACTCCGGTTGTCGGTGACCGCAATGGTTTCTTGGACGCTCATTTCGGGCGCTTCGGCATCGCCGCGCTCAATCGCCCCCAAAACCTGCTCAAGCCGTTGAGCACCATCCAAAGTCTCATCCAAGACAAATTCGAGATCCGGAACAAACTTCAGTCGAAGTACCTGCCCAAGTTCACGTTTGATAAATCCCGTGGCCGCATTCAAGCCAGCAATGGATGCTTCCCGCTCTTCTTTCTCTGTGTAGGCAGAAATAAAGACGCGTGCATGGCGCAAATCACCGGAGACCCTTACTTCCGTAATGGTTACAAACCCAATGCGAGGATCATGGAGGCCTGAAATCAGCAAGCGGCTGATCTCTTCTTGGATCATTTGGCCGACCCGCTGAGGGCGCTTATCTTGAGAGCGAGACATTCGAGGCCTCGTAATCGGCCAGCATCGAGTTGTCAACGTATGGTTGATTTATTTGACGATTTTGGAAGATCACGGCGCCCAAAGTCCACTTTTAACGGACTCCAAAGCCTGATAGCCCATACTTATGAAGATGATCGGACTAACAGGCGGCATTGCCAGCGGAAAATCCACAGTCAGTGCACTGCTCAAAGAAGCAGGTGTTCCACTGATCGACGCCGATAAGCTTTACCACGAGCTGATTCAACCTGTTGGCGACCAACCAAGCCCCTTGGCCCAGAAAATCGAGACGGCGTTTCCCGGTGTTTTACTCGAAGATGGTTCGGTCAATCGCGCCGTCTTGGGCTCACGGGTTTTTGGAAACGAAGAAGAGCTCAAAAAACTCAGCGCCATCACTCACCCCGCGGTGGGCGGCGCCTTCATGACCCGTGTTCAGGAGCTTCAACAAAGCGGCGAGAAATTGGCGGTCTATGATGTGCCCCTTCTCTACGAACGTGGAATGGAGCAAATGCTCGCTGGCGTTGTGGTCGTGTGGGTCCCTCAGCATCTCCAACTGGCCCGTTTGATGTCGCGCGATAAGATCGATGAACGAGCAGCACAAAGCCGGTTGGACTCGCAGTGGTGTCTGGATGAAAAGCGGAACATGGCCGATTGGGTGATCGACAACTCACGGACCCGGGAAAAAACGGCCGAGCAAGTGCAAGCTTGGTTAGAGGAAATTCGAGAGACTCTCATCCCCCAGTGATTTACCCAAGGACCTAGAACTGTAATTCAAAGCCAGAGTCTTCCGAAGGAGCCGATTCATTTGAGGGCGCGGCCACTGGATTGCCCAGTGGTACTTCCTCTTCAACCACCACTTCAACTTTGTCTTTCTTCGTGCCGGCAGTTGCGCCTCGGGAAACAAAAATCAATCGCTTTGGATCAATCCCTTCACGTTTTAGAAAACGCCCAATCACTTTCGCTCTCGATTGACTCATCGATTTGTTTTTTCGCTTTGAGCCAAGAGACACCACATGGGTAATCACCAGCACCCGCGTCCAATGTTGATGGGCTCTTAAGATAGCCGCCACTTGTCGTAAGGCTCGCTTGCCTTGAGCATTCAACTTGATTCCGCGGTAACGAAAGCCAACTTCCTCGGAGAAATTCAAACGGCCATCGCCCACCGAAACATAGGAGGGGTATTTGCCTTGGTCCGGGCATCCGTCGGTATCTTCTTGAAGGTTATAAGTCTCAGGTTTCAAGGGGCATCGATCGTCTTGATCGAGAATCCCATCCAAATCATTGTCTTCCGCACAACCATCGGTATCTTCAAAGCCATCCAAGTCCTCAGGGTAGAGTGGACAAACATCCGAAAGATCCGCCACACCATCACCGTCATTGTCTAATTCGGGGCAACCATCGGTATCTTGAAAGCCATCAACATCTTCTGGCTCCAAAGGACACTTATCCCCTGCGTCCGCAAAACCGTCGCCATCGTTATC
>CAZZDT010000304.1:0-5310 GCA_964652435.1 uncultured Bdellovibrionales bacterium | reverse complement strand
AATAAAAACATAATGGTCACGTTTACCGGTCGTATCCAAAAGTCGAGCCGCCGATGCCTCCGCAACGGCATGATAGACAGCGTTTTGCTCGTTTTGATGTAATTCATTAAGAAGGCGCGCATCAAACCGGGCCCCAACAACAGCCGCTTGTCTCAAAACAGTGAGCGTATCTTGAGACAACTCTCGAAGACGGTGCAGACTGATATCTAAAACGTTCTCGGGAAGACTCAGCTTCTCAAGGCCCGCTGTATCCAAACGCCACCTTCCCCAATCAGGCAGCAAAACTCCCTGCATCAACATGGCGCGAAGGCATTCCGACACAGCCATCGGGTTACCCTCTGAACGGGTCATCAATTGATTCACCAATTCAGGTGGCAAAGATTCACTGGTCAATTGTTGCTTTACCAACTCCTGAACTTCATCGGCTTCTAAATTGTTTAAGGCAATACGACTAAAGTAATATCCGCCCACCAAATCTCGTAACTTCTTAGCTGTTGCGTTGGAGAGTTCATCACGTCGCACGCTTGTATAAATCACCAAGCCTGTTCCAGATAACTGTCGGATCAATCGATTCAGAAATTGCCAAGAGCCCTGGTCACACCACTGCAGCTCATCAATCACGACACATGCGCCGCGACCACCACCGGCCAACTGAAATAAGAAGTCAGCAACAACCTGGTGTTGCCGAGCATCATCAACCTGCTCGGCGTCTTTTTGCGAAAGTTCATCCTTAAATAGATGCTCCAACTCGTATGAGAATCTAGCCAGGTCACTGCCGTTATCAGTGCCGGCTTCTAAAACTCTTTTGCGAAGTGCCTGAGCTGCAGGACTTGAACCCGATGCCTGACATGCAATCATGCCATCGATTGCTCTACGGAAAACTTCCAATGGTTGCCCATCTTCGGAACTGCAACGTGCAACCATAATTGGCACACCTGCATCCGCAAGATCTTGAAGGTGGTGATTGAGAAGATGAGTACGCCCAGCTCCGGAGTCTCCTTCAATCATCGCAACGGCACCACTTCCAAGGTGTCCGCGGTCCCAAACCTGTTGAAGCTGTTTGAGCTGTTCCTTCCGCCCTACAGAAACCGGGTGTGGAGTCCTAAAACGAGAATCAATGGAATCAAGAACAATGGTTTCTTTCTTCTCGAGTAATTCATTTAGATAAGGCAGTTGCACCAAGTCGCTGGCGAGACCGGCTGCGCTCTGATAACGGTCGTCCGGGTCTTTGGCCAAAAGACGTCCAACAATTTGGGCAAGACCATCACTCACATCGCTGCGCAATCCTCGGATATCCGGCGCGGGGATCACAGCGTGCATCCGGAGCAGGTCACCAACGTCCTTGGACTGAAACGGCAACTGCCCCGTTAAACATTCAAAGATGAGCACACCCAAGGCATAAAGGTCAGCCCGACCATCCACAGGCCTCTCCAACATACCGGTCTGCTCTGGCGCAGAGTATTGGAAGGTACCAGCCACGATAGCATCGGCCGTTCCTGAGGCCACTGAAGAAATACCGTAATCGATAAGCCGCGCTTCACCCTTTGCCGATAGAATAACGTTTCTTGGCTTTACATCTCGGTGAACTAAATTCGCCAAATGAAGGGTGCCCAACCCGCTGGCCAACTCAGTAGCCAACTTCACCGTAATCTCTTCTGAGAGAGGTGCCTTTTCTATTTCCGAGGCGAGACTGGTTCCCCCCATAAATTCCATAACCAAGTAGGGACAATCATCCGCTTCACCTACTTCAAAGACTTGGGGCAAGGCTGCGTGACGAACCTGGGCCACAATCGCCGCTTCTCGGATAAATTGTGTTCTTCTCGACTCATCCTCAAGATCTTCGATTCGCGGAAGCTTAACCGCATAGTCCTTCCCGTCACGGCGCGCCTTGTAAACGACCGAATGGGCACCCTGGCCCACCATCACTTCTATTTCTAAACCTGGAATATGAACGTTGGTCTGCGCCATGATCGCTTTATCTTCCTATCCACGAGCCCGCAGAGTCGCCGCATGCGAACCTTGTTGAGAATATCAACCACTTTAGGCCGGTTCCAGCACCTCAGGGCCTTTAAGCCCTGAAAAACAATGAATTTTCTCTAATTGAGGCACTTTTCAAACCCTATGCTCTACCTTGACATCGATTCACAGAGCACCATATCCACATCTAGCCGCTGTAGTTTGTGGCCGTGGCCATATAGGCTTTGTTTTTCGCCAAGGAGTCCCATAGGTGTTTAGACAATCATTGATCCTCTTAGGCCTAATCATCTTGGTCAGCTCCCATTACAGCTGTAAGTCTCAATCGTCCAGTCAGCAGAGTACTACCGATGAGACAAACACCCTTCAAACAGTTCGAATTGTCCGTGATTCACTCCCAGACGGAGCGCCCACCTGGCTCAATATTCGAGTGCAAACAACCCAATCCGCCGATCAGCTCGTTCTTGAAACCTCTGGTGTGGTCTTCGGTATTCAAAACCGGGCGCTCGCAATCAATGCTGCCTCCAGCCGCGCATTGCACGAAGCCAGCGCTTGGCTCCAAACCCCGAATATAGAAGGCCTTAAAGTACTGGAAACAGCTTACTCGGAAGAAAAATATTGGGCTGCCGCGCGCATTCAAGTTCCACTGCCCCCAAACTGGACTCCTCCAAAACCTCTCCCTGAAAGTAAATTACCATGAAAAAACTTCTTTGGGCTCTTGGTGTCTTCGGCTTCATTTTGAGCTTGGCCTTTGGGGTCCGCATGACTCAGAAGACAGGTGATCAAGTCCTTGTCATCGATTTTGATGGAAAAATCGAAGAGGTCCAAGGCAGCGATATTCTGGGAGCGTTATCCGGCGAAGGTGGACAATCCATTCACGCCATCACTTCCAACATTCATCGAGCAGCCCTTGATCCCGAAATCAAAGGTATTTTCTTCAAAATAGGAATGGTCGACATTGGACTGGCGCAGCTTCAAGATGTGGCCGATGCCATGGAAGCTTTCAAGAAAACTGGCAAATGGAGTGTGTCTTATCTGGATACTGCTGGTGAATTCACATCGGGCAATATCCCCTTCTGCCTAGCATCCACCACGGACCACATCACAATTTCACCCACAGGCTCGGTAAACCTCATGGGCCTGCGGGCTGAGTCCATGTTCTTTAAAGAAACACTCGAACTTATGGATATCGAGGTTCTGGTAGAGCAACGTCACGAGTACAAGAACGCGGCCGCACCTTTTTCGCAAACCCAATACACACCTGCTCATAAAGAATCCATCAAGAGCCTGCTGAACGATATCCAAGCCACGCTGATTCAAATGCTCGCAACCCATCGGGGAATTGATGAGACCACAGCACAAACTTGGTTTGAACAAGGGCCTTACAGTGTACAAGAAGCTGCCAAAAACGGCCTTATTCAACACGTTGGATATTACGATGAAGTCATGGATTTTCTCGAGAGCCGAATGGACACGGAGTTCGAGCAAATATCACTGAGTGAATACAGAGAAACTGGAAAGCTCTACGATGGTAATGTTCCAGTTGCCGTCATCATCGCTGATGGTTCCATTCACCGAGGTGAAAGCAGCGGTGACCCGAGTGTCGGTTCCGACACCGTAACCCGAGCCATTCGCAAAGCCAGAAAAGACAAGGTGAAAGGTCTACTGCTGCGCGTGAACAGTCCGGGTGGTTCGGTGATTGCAAGCGATGTGATTCGACGCGAGATCGAACTCACGAAAAAATCAGGTATCCCTGTTGTTGTATCGATGGGTAATTTAGCAGCATCTGGAGGCTACTACATCAGCCTAGACGCCGATTACATCGTGGCTCAAGCCGGCACGATTACCGGCAGTATCGGTGTCATAGCGATGCTTACTTCAGTCCATAAAACGCTCAAGAAAAATCTAAAGGTAACCTTCGATAGCTACCAAACCATGGATAATGCCGACAGCTTTTCAGCAATGAAACTCCCCGATGGTGAACGACTTAAAAGACTCCAAAGCTCCATTGATGACATCTACGAGGATTTTCTCGCCAAAGTGGCTCGTGGTCGCAATATGAAAATGGAACAGGTCCGAGAAGTTGCGAAGGGCAGAGTTTGGTCAGGGCTTGCCGCGAAAGAAAATGGATTGGTGGATGAGCTTGGAGATATTCACCTCGCCATGCAACGCCTACAAGAACGTATGAACTTAGGAAAAGATGATTCTATTGGAGCCAAGGTTTATCCAGAGGACGATAGCCCTCTGGCTGTTCTGCGAACCCTGCTCAACGCCCACGTACAGGTTCCCAAAGAGCTTCAGAGAATCATCGAAACCTGGAGTACCTTGGCCAATCCAGAGCAGGCGACACTGCGTATTCCGGCCATTCCCAATATTCAATAAGGCTATGGATTAACCCGCTCAACGTAGCTTGTGAGTCGGCGAAGCACTTCGTCGATTTCCGAATCCAAAGTATAAAAGTGAGGCGAGAATCGAATTCGGCCACGACGTAAAGATGCGCGAACCCCACTCTTTTCAAGTTCGTCATAAATCCCAGGAGTTATTCCACCGGGCCACTCTACAAAAATACTTCCACCCCGAGAGCCAGGAGGAGGAGTCACCGTGGCCCCAAGTGCCTGGCATCCCTTTTCTAACCGCTCTTGCAATTCAGACAGACGTTGCTCGATCACATCGAGGCCCACCTCATGCAAGAGGTCCAAGCAGGCACCAAATCCAGCAATCAATGGATATGCACTGCTTCCCTCTTCAAAGCGTGATGCATCCTCTCGAATCTCAAATCGAACCGTGTCAAAATCAAAAGGGTTGGTCGTGCTCTTCCAACCCACCAAAACTGGGCGCAAACGGGTCAGCATCGTCTCGTCAACAAAGAGCATTCCGATGCCACACACTCCCAGCATCCACTTATGGCTGTCAGCCGCTAAGAAATGAATGCCCAGCTCTTTGACATCCAACGGCGCGGAGCCAAGCCACTGAATACCATCAACGCAAAAAAGCAAATCATGCTTTTTACAATACTCACCCAGAGCCTTTAGATCTGTTTTATGTCCAGTAGCAAATTGTACAGCACTGACCGCTACCAAACGGGTCCTGTCTGTACGCACCCGGTCAACTGCTTCAACGGTTACCCCACCCGCCTGAGCTTCGACCTCCGCCACCCGCACGCCATAATGAGAGAGATGCTGCCAGACATAGACATTCGACTGATATTCAACCTCCGGGCAACAAATCACCTCATCCCCGGGTTTCCAATCAATGCCTTCTGCCACCAAAGCCAACCCATGAGACGTATTGCGAACGAAAGTAATTTCATGAGCACCAGCTCCCACCAGTTTTGCA
>CAZZDT010000303.1:0-5318 GCA_964652435.1 uncultured Bdellovibrionales bacterium | reverse complement strand
ACATGCTCTTGAATGAATGGAGCAACGTTGCTGAGCCTTTCAATCAAGTTTTGGCGCAGCGCCTCAGGGTTTTCAGAGTTGTGTAGCTCTTCATCACCAATTCGAGCGCTCACACTCAAAATGGTGTGGGTGGGATCGTGGCGTTTGTTCTGAGGTACTTTGGCTCGCCAGGCAGGAGAGCACGCCACATAGAGCGTATCGGTATCATCTGCCATGAGCAGCTGCTGGTTTAAGCCTTCGGGCACAGCTTCGCTGCGAACCACGAGATTCAGGGTTACCACGCCGCCGGTCATCGCAATGGTGTCGGGCTTTTTTAGGTAGCCTTTGGATGCATGGGGTTCAGGCAATGTTGTGTTGAGGTCGATGGCGGTATTGGCGATGAAGTAATCGGCTGAGTATGTGTACTTGTCATCTTCAAGGGAAAGCCTTGTGATTTGGCGTCTTGAAACCTCAAGCTCTTCTAGTTTTTTACCGCGTTTGAATTCGATACCCAGCGATTCCAAATGTTGGTCCAGCATCGTATCAAATGGGCTTTCCATAGACTGAGGACATTGAGCCTGAGTAAGATAGAGTCCCTCTAGTCTTTTACGACCCAGACCTTCTGGGTTTTGCAGATAGCTGAAGAATCGTGATGGATGCTCGATAACGGGTTTGAGTGCATCGACTTTTTCGAGATTGAGCTCGGTGGTTGATGATGCTTCTTGGAGTTGCCACTGCCGACGCACCAGCCAGCTTTCTATGAGTCCCCATGGCGTTAAATTGGGTTCAGAGGCTAGATACTTGTCCATTTCGATATCGCGGTCGGTTAAAGCTTGCCAGAGGCCATTGGCATGTTTGGTCGTCTCAGGAAGCTCTCTCGATAGCTCTTGGTTTCGTGCAGCAGCGTCCATTGGCAGTTTGAATCGCTTGCGGTGCATGGCGACTTGGAGAGCTCCATTGGCTGAGTGGGCCGCTTGATTTTTATTTGAGAAATTAAGGCTTCGGTGAATGTTCTTGATGGCGGCTGATGCTTCGTGATTGGGATCAGGAAGCGTGTGACGAGGTAGAAGCCAGCCTTGGTCTTCGTAGGTCGGGGACGATTCACCCTGGTCGACCACAAGCACGCGGCGACCCGCTCGGGCAATCAGCCCTGCGGTGATTCGACCAGCCAATTGACCGCCGATAACAATGACATCGAAATGCTGCGCCACGTATTGCCCGTTTCTCTTGCATCGTTCAGATAGGCTGTCGATGCGTTGCTCCAGTGGCTATTAATGAATTCTGAAAGACGTGGCAACGGGCTAAACGAATCCCGTGAAGCTTCGGGGCCGAGAATGCAGCTTTTGGGCCTGGATCAATGGATATTTCGAGGTGAACTGAGAAACCTAGTTAAGTTTCCACCATTTTTTACGAGCTTTCGGCATCTGGTTGATTTCGGGCTCTTCGATGGCCTCATTTTCAAATTTTTCAATTTGATGGGCCGCGGCAATGGTATTCCAGTCGGTATCTGTTCCCCAGCCATCGTCTTGGATGGTTGGAAGTGCGCTTGTTTCAAGCTGAGGCTCAGCTTCGGTCGCTGCAAGCACTGTTTGACTCATCGAGAAAGCATCCGAACTGATATTGTTACGCATGGTGTCTTCGTGCAAAGCAATTTGGAGGTCTTCAAGCTCTTTGATGGATAAAGGCTGAACCTTCGGTTGATAGTGCAAGCATTCGCTCACTGGAATATCCAGCCGTGCTTGAATGTCGGTGCGACCGGGTTGAATATGAATGATGCCTCGGTTCGTATCCAAGAGGGTGCGCAATGCTCGATCTGGTTTTAATCCTTGTACCTCAGCATCGATGACATGGCCTTCTCGAATAGTGATATGGCCCACGGTTCCATTGGACGTCTTAACGCTTAGCTTGGCACTGTGAGCGCCGAGCTTTTCGATGCATTCTTCCCAAGGTGTATCCATGAGACTGGTTCGGTATCCTGGTTGAGTTGCATGAAGGTGATTTTCAATGTCTCCAACCAAGTGATGAACGCGAGAAATAATATCGTCGATGAAAGTTGGTTTGACGATGTAGTCGGTGGCACCGGCACCACTGGCAAGTTGTTTACCGGCCAGGGCTGTTTCTTTGGTGAGGAAGACGACGGGCACATTTGCCAAACGTGGATTTTGTCGGATGCTTTTGCAGAACTGAACACCATCAACTTGAGGACCACGCAATTCAGTGAGCACCAGTTTAGGCGGAAGCATGTGTAGCTTTTCAGCGGCGTCCATGTTGTCGGCCGCGGACAATACACAGAAGCCGGCCTGACGGAGGGAAACCTCCATACAACGACGGCTTTTGGCATCGTGATCTACGAGAAGCACGTTCGGTTTAGCTGATTCGAGCACGGCAATCCTCCGAGTAGGTCAGAACTATGCGTAAGTCTGTGCGTGTCTGACCATGTAGGTAAGTCTGACCCCCAGGCATAATCCTGTCAAGCCATTGATTCTCCTCAAAATTTGAGCAGAACCATCCCATGAGCCCATTAACCCACGAGGCAGCTGGAATTGTTAGTTTTTGGCGCTTTTTTTGGGGGAGCGACCCGAAGATCAATGACGCAAGGTGTTAAGGATTTATCCCTTTTTACCTACCGTTTTTTTTTTCTTCTTTTCAGCGTTTAAGCGCTTTTGCACTTCTTTGAGCTTGCCGCGAGCCGCTTTGAGAAGCGGTGATTTCTTATGGTTCTCAACAATTTCGTTGAAGAAGATGTTGGCGTCTTCAAGGTTTCCAATTTCCATAGAGCAAGAGCCGATGCGGTAGTAGGCGTCATCCGCCATGGGGCCTTTTGGAAAGCGGTCCACAACTTTGATGTATTCCTGGAGTGCGTTTCGATATTTTTTGTTTTGAAAATACGTTTCGCCCAGGGTGAAGAAGGCTTTGTCCGTGATGCCTTTGGTCTTTGGATAGCGCCGGACCAAGTCGCGAAAAACGCCGCGAGCATCTTGGATTTTGCCGGATTTCACCAACGATTCACCATAAGCCAGTAGCTCTTTTTTGCCCTTAGGCGGTGCCTTGGGGGTTGGTTTTGCTGCGGCAGTCGCTTTAGGTTTTGCTGAGGTTTTGTTGGTTGCTTTCGCAGTTTTACTCTTCGCGGGAGCTTTGCTGGCTACCTTCTTCTTTGGAATCGGAAGTGCGTTTTGCTCTTTTTCCAGATTCTCAATTCGCGTAACGATGCTTTGGTCGCCTTCAAACTGACCTTCGATTTTACCCACGCGATAATCGGAAAGCTCAACGGAACCTCGAAGCTCTTGAACTTCTTTAATGAGCCGTTCGATTTGAACGCCAAGGTCAGCGTCGGTCATGCGAGCAGCGCGATTGAGATTTTGTAGAGCCTCGGCCACCTCGGCAACTTTATCGGCTGCCTCGTTCATTTGATTGGCCAGTTGCGCACTCTGTTCTTCGAGGTGAGCGGCTTGTTGTTCAAGATGCTTGTTAGCCGTACGCATATTGTTTTGCAGATCACGAATATCGGCCTGCATGCGTACACCGGTTTCAGCGGGTACCCAAAAACATCCAGTGCAGCTCAAGGCCATGGCAAAGATGGCAATGGACTTCAGTGCTTGAAGAGGGTGGCTTAAAACGCGCATTCAATAACTCCTTGCAAAATATTCGCTATGGCTGACTCAATGCACGCTTGATGGATCAGCGTGCAATCAACTCCACGCGGCGATTCTGTGCCCAGCAGTCTTCCGTAGGATTCATGCAAAGTGGCTCATTCTCGCCTTTAGAGCGCCAGTCCAGTCGATTTGCGGAAACACCGAGGTTGGTAAGGTACTGCAAAACATTGCGTGCACGCTTATCCCCAAGGCCAAGGTTGTACTCAGGAGCGCCGCGGTCATCAGCGTGTCCTTCGAGTACGAGGCTGATGTTGTCTAATTTCTTCAGACACTCAGCTGTGAACTCAAGCTTCTCACGTCCACCGCTGGTGAGTGAGTCATCGTTGAATTCAAAGTAAACAGATTCTTGTGCGCTCTGACTGTTTGTTTGAGCGAAAAATTCTCGGCACTTGTTTTGAAACTCAACCTTTGGATCTGGATCCAGGCTGCAGCTGCCCGTTACACAATAGCCGCCAGCACAGTCGCCATCTTGGCTGCATGAGCGTCCAACCATTGCCGCTGCATCCATCACCGCTTTGATGCATGCACCTTCAGCACAGCTTTCACCACTTTGGCAGTCTTCGTTGACGGTGCACTGAAGCTCAGCAGTTGCTGCTTGTTCTTCACATCGGCCTTCATTACAGACGAAGTTTTCACCGACTGACGCAATACATTGGGAGTTATCGATACACTGCTGGCACATCCCTTGGATGCAAACGTCTCCCGCCGTGCCTTCAACCGAGCAGTCATCGTTGTTTTCACAGACATTGACGTCAGGTTTGCACGCGGCAAGCGAGAGCAGGAACAAGCCCATAGAAATGGCGGATAGAATGTGGAGATTTGGGCGTCTCATGAATCAATGTTCTCCTGACCTCAAAGCCGGAATTCAACCGACTTTGTGCTCGATATTGTCAAACTTTTGCGATTTCGCAAGAAAGCTACACGACTTCTGGCGATCTTACGGGGAGCAGAACCCTTTGCTAGGCCTGTCTATTCCCTCCGATTGTTATTTTCAAGCACCGAATTGTGTGGATTGCCCTTATTTGTCGGGCTTTTCCAAGTTGCATGAGGGCCGGTTCACAGCTTATGTAGGTCCGCAGGAAGTCGCGGTCGCCTCCAGATTTTGAAAGACGTTTAAATTGCAGGGAAGACGCTAGAGATGATTGGAAAAATTCTTGAATGGGTACAGGGTGCTCATCCAATCTTCTATTTTGGGTTGCTGATGTGTGCGGGCCTTGGGTTGCCGGTCAGTGAGGATGGTTTGGCTATTTGGGCTGGGGGCTTGCTTGGCCGAGGTGAAAATCCGTATCCAACTTATCAATATGTGATTGCGATATATTGTGGTGCTGTGTGCAGCGATATGTTGACTTTCAGCATTGGCCGCTTCACCCAAAATAGCCTAGGTGACCGAATCCAAAAGGTTTTATTCAAAGACCCACGAAAAATTGAGAAAGCCATGGGCACCATCCGTAAATATGGTGACAAAGCTGGCTTCATTCAGCGTTTAAGCATTGGTGCCCGTCTGCCCATTACGTTTTTCTCCGGATATTCGGGAATCAGTCCTCTAAAATTTTTGCTCGGTACGGCTCTTGGGGCTTGTGTTACTTTGCCAATTCAACTGGGCGTGGGCTACGCCATGCGCAATCAAATCGCGCAGGCCCTTGGTTTTCTTGAGGAATATGGCGGGATTGTTGCTGCCCTTATCTT
>CAZZDT010000302.1:0-5336 GCA_964652435.1 uncultured Bdellovibrionales bacterium | reverse complement strand
GGGACCCGCCACAACCAAAAATGCAGATACACTGGTTCCCGGCCCCACCCCCATCGTGCGACGACCCCGCTTCTCAAACGTCGGCGTGCCCTGGCACTCCAATCCCAACTCAACTGAACGCACAGCAACCGAAAGCTGATTGCGAATAGAGACGTCAATCTGAAGTGCTGCGCCAGATTCAAGAGAAGAAACCTGTGCCCGCTCTATGATAACACCCGCACCTTCAGCAGCGGCCCATCTCGGCATCAGGCACGCGCTAAAAGCAACGATCACCCATAGAATATTTAAGTGCTTTACCCGCATAATCTTCCGTAACTTCACCACCAGAGTGCTACCCCATCACCCCTGAAATGGATAATATCCTCACGCCTCATTCATTCAAATACATGAAGATGATGGCCCTATAAATGGTCAACTTTATCGAACACAACAAAGTGGGCCCAAACCAGTTTATGAGCCTGGAGACAACTCAATGAAGATACGTCCCCTTATTCCCTGCATTTTGCTCGCGCTCACAGCCTGCGCCAGTGCAAACACCGCAGCGAGTCCCAAAAGTAAAACACCTCTCAAGCCACTGCTTTATCCAGCAGAACCTGCGGATCAAACAATGCCAACCGCAGAAGGGACCACCGTGATTCAGGGAGCAACTGTTCTCACGGCTGCAGGACAAACCTTCGCCCCCGGCTATATTGTTTTGGTGGATGGAAAGATTGCAGATGTAGGTGAAGGCACAACTGAAATTCCAGAGGGCGCAAAAACAATTGATGCCAGTGGACACTTCGTCACACCTGGAATCATCGACACCCACTCTCATATGGGTGTTTACTCAAACCCTGGCGTACGGGCCCATTCCGACGGCAATGAAATGGTTCGCCCGACCACACCCGAAATCTGGGCAGAACATGCATTTTGGCCACAAGACCCGATGCTTTGGAGAGCAGTCGAAGGCGGCATCACCACCATCCAAGTTCTTCCAGGTTCCGGCAATCTCATTGGCGGTCGCTCTTTTACCGCCAAACTCCACGCCGCAAACAGTGCACGGGCCATGCGTTTTCCAGGCGCACCCCAGGGTCTTAAAATGGCCTGTGGAGAGAATCCGAAGCGAGTTTACGGAAAACGCGGAGGTCCCCAGACTCGAATGGGTAATGTCTATGGTTACCGTAAAGCCTTCCAAAAAGCGCGCGAGTACCAATACCGGCAACAAACTTACCAACGAGACTTTCAAAAATGGCAAGAAGACCAGAAAGCCAAAGGCGACAAGGCCGGGGACCCACCCACTCCGCCCAGTCGAGATTTTGGCCTTGAGACTCTGGCCGCCGTACTCGACGGTGAGATCCTGATTCACACCCACTGCTACCGGGCAGATGACATGCACATCATGCTGGACGTCGCAGAAGAATACGGTTTCAAGATTCGGAGTTTCCACCACGCATCAGAAGCCTACAAACTTGCTGACCGCTTGGCAGCAACAGACACTGCATCTTCTATTTGGTCAGATTGGTGGGGCTTCAAAATGGAAGCTTTTGACGGTATCCCGCACAATGCCGCTCTTCTTTCAGAGGCTGGTGCTAAGGTCATTATCCATTCGGATTCGGCCACTGAAATCCGTCACCTCAACCATGAAGCAGCCAAAGCCAAGAAAGCCGGCAAGCAAATTGGTTTAAACATCGATGACAATGAAGTCCTGCGTTGGATCACCGCGAACCCTGCATGGGGTCTCGGCATCCTGGACCAAACCGGAACCCTTGAAAAAGGTAAGATGGCCGACGTGGTCATCTGGAACAAACACCCCTTCAGTGTTTACGCAAAGACCACCCACGTTTTTATCGATGGAAAAATCGTCTTTGATCGCAGCAAAACTCCACGACTGTCCGATTTTGAGATTGGCCACCCTTTCAATATTTTTGAGGAGGCAAAATAATGATGATTCAGGTATTCGCTCTCGTCTTGGGCACAGCCCTTAGCACTCCCTTTGCCATTGAAAATACAACTGTTCATGTTGGGAATGGTAAAGTCCTAGAAAATACAACCGTGGTCGTCGCCGATGGCAAAATCAAATACATTGGTAAAGAAAAGGCTCTTCAAGTTGCAAATAGAATCGATGGAACGGGAAAGATTCTTACCCCGGGGTTTATAGAAGTGAACTGTCCCATGGGCCTGGTAGAAGTTAGCTCCGTGGATCATTCGGTGGATACCCGGTCTGGGGGCAATCCAATGAGCCCTGGGTTTAAAGCCGCTGAAGGCTTTAACCCCAACTCTGTACGTATCCCCCTTGCCCGAGAAGGTGGTGTGACCCGTGTCCAGATCACCAGCAAAGGTGGGATTGTTTCGGGACAAGGTTTTTTCGCAGACATGACTGGCACCATGCAAAGTCGGCCGAATCTTAAAAAGCCCTCGGTCTACTCTGGCTCTGCCAGTAATTGGGCCATTGAAACGGCCGGTGGCTCGCGAGGCTCCTATTGGATGAAGCTCAACCAACTCTTCGCCGACGCCCGATATTACCAAAAAAATAAAAAGCGAATGGAAAGTGGTGAGCACAAAGAACTCATCACCACGGCTGCCCACCTAGCTGCCATGCGGCCACTGCTGGTGGGCCAAGCCCCTCTGATGTTGGCCGTGGATCGAGCCAGCGATATCCTCCGAGCTTTAGAGTTCGCCAAAGCTCAAAAGCTCAAGCTGATCATCATGGGTGGTGCCGAAGCCTGGTTGGTGGCCGATGCACTGCGCGACGCAAAAGTACCCGTCATCGTGAAACCCTCGCTCCAGCAACCGGGCTCATTTTCGAGCTTAGCCTCCCGAGATGATTTGGCAGCATTGCTCGCCGCCAAGGGTGTGGATGTGATGATTTCCGCTGGGGGATGGTTTCTCGAGGTGCATCGTCTTCGACAAGAAGCGGGAATCGCCGTTGCAAATGGCCTACCGTACAAAAATGCAATGCAGTCGATCACCAGTCTACCGGCACGTATCTTTGGACTCGGTAAAAATACGGGCAGTATAGAGAACGGTAAGCTGGCCGATCTCGTCCTCTGGAGCGGAGATCCATTTGAAAATCAAACAGTTGCCGAGCAAGTTTGGATTGCCGGAAAACCGCAGAGCCTGGAAACACGCCAAAAATCGCTGGCTAAACGGTACCTCAATGCCCGTTCCAAGCCCCAATCAGGAGACAAATAATCACATTTTTGTAGACTTTGTTCCGCTCATACCCCCAAATTTGGCTTGACACGACGCGTAAAGTGCGACATCCAGGTAGTATTCGAGGTGGAGGGACCTCGGATACGAATGTTCGAACCTGGACCGGGAGCCTAAACCATGAGCGAACAAAATGCCGCTAAGCCTGAACAAAGAGAACTGCGCGAACTACGTCTTCTCCTCGATATTGGGCAAATCCTAGACAACAGTGTGGACCTTCGAGACGTGGCTGAGCCCATTCTCTCGTCCATGGCCGAGCACTTAAACATGCTTCGGGGAACCATTTCCCTGGTAAACGAGGGCGACCAGTCGGTGGTCATCGAGGCTGCATACGGGCTATCGAAAAGCCAGCTCAAGCGTGGTGTTTACGAAATCGGTGAAGGTGTCACCGGTAAAGTTGTCAAAAACGGCAAAGCCGCCGTCGTTCCGCGGGTCAGCGAAGAGCCTCTCTTTCTAAATAAAACCGGCGCGCGCAACGACATAACCAAAGACGATATTTCCTTTATCTGCGTACCCATCAAGTGGGGCAGCAGAACCATCGGCGCACTGAGTGCAGACCATCTTTTTGCCGAAGGTGTTTCTCTGAACGAAGACGTTCGTCTGATGCAAACCATTGCGACGATGCTGGCTCAGGCTCTACGTAAGAGACAGCGTGATCAGCAAGAGCGCCAAAGACTTCTCGAGGAAAATGCGCGCCTCCAAGATGCGCTGAAAAACAAATTCCGCCCCTCGAATATCATCGGTAACTCCAAGCCTATGCGGCAGGTTTACGATGAAATCTCTAAGGTTTGTAAAGCTGAAGCAACTGTCCTCATTCGAGGAGAGAGCGGCGTTGGTAAGGAACTTGTTGCTCAAGCAGTGCATTACAACAGCGATCGAGCATCGCGACCTTTCGTGAAGGTCAATTGCGCAGCACTCTCACCGACCCTTCTCGAAAGTGAACTCTTTGGCCACGAGCAAGGCTCATTCACCGGCGCTACCCGTCAGCGTATCGGCCGGTTTGAAGCTGCCAACAGTGGTACCATCTTCCTTGACGAAATCGGTGACTTTCCAATGAGTACGCAAATTATGCTTTTGCGCTTCTTGCAGGAAAAAGAGTTCGAACGCGTTGGCGGCGTCAAAACCATCAAAGCTGACGTTCGTATCATTGCGGCGACCAATCGAAACCTTGAAGAGCTCATCGCCAACGGAGAATTCCGTGAAGACCTCTATTATCGCCTGAACGTCTTCCCTATTTATGTCCCACCCTTGCGGGAGCGACTTACAGATATTTCACTCTTGGCTGATTTCTTCTCCGAGCGTTACGCAAAGGTATGCAACAAGACTATCTCACGAATTTCTACACCAGCGATCGATATGTTGACGTCCTACCATTGGCCAGGAAACGTGCGAGAGCTTGAAAACTGTGTGGAACGAGCGGTGTTGCTCTCCGATGACGGTGTCATTCACGGGCACCATCTCCCACCAACCTTACAAACCGCAGAAGCCACGGGCACTCAAAACCCGCGAACGCTTCAGGAAGCATTGGATAACGTGGAGCGCGAAATGCTCATCGAATCTCTAAAATTGCATCGCGGTAATATGAGAAAAGCTGCCAAGGACCTCGGAATCACCGAGCGTATTATGGGACTTCGCGTACGAAAGCACCGCATCAATGCACGACGCTTTCGCTCGGGAAGTACTGAAACTGAGTATCAGATTAACTGAGGCTAGTTTACGTAGCCCTCTTGGCGGACAACGTTCATAATTTCATCTTCCGATAGAACTCGGTTGATGCTCTTAGCCTTATCAAAAATTGCCTTCACCAGGACTTCGTCCTTAGGCAACCGGCGTTGTTCCAACCAGAACTCTACATTGGAAACGCCACTCATGTGACCGATCTCAATTTCTTGGTGTCTTCCAAACATGCCTGCTGGCACACCTGAATAAACCCGATCAGCCAAGTAGTGATCGCCCTTTTTGTGCGCTTTGATAATCGCAGCCGCATGGACACCGGTACCGGTTCTAAATGCATCTCGCCCAGCAATTGGGTAATTGTACGGAATCTCAACATGACACGCTCGAGATACAGCCTGACAATACATCAGCATGTCGCTCAAATCGTGGTCCCACTCGCCCAACAACTTCAGGTTGAGAAGAATCTGGTC
>CAZZDT010000301.1:0-5340 GCA_964652435.1 uncultured Bdellovibrionales bacterium | reverse complement strand
CAAGCCGCAACATTTTCATAGACGCTGGCCACGGATACAGCACCCTCTGGAAGGTCGATTTTAGGCTGAGCCGCGGCTGATTCTTTCTTGGCCGGTACCGGTTTTGCTCCTGCAGCCGGTGCATCGGTCACCAAACCCGACCCAAAATAGATGGTTTTAAAGGTTCGATTGAGGCTTGGACTGCGAAAATTATCCATCAGGGACGCACTTCGAACCGTTACGGTACCACCCACTTCTACCTCAACCGCAGGCACGGCCGCCCAAATCGTCCCTTTTTCCGCTTCCAATTCCAAATAAGTGTACCGACCGGCGTTAAACGCCTGGAGTACTTTGCCCCCTACACTGGGTTTGGCATTGGGAGCAGCCTCGGCTCCTAGAACATCCGCCAGCTGATCCTGTAAGGATCCCGTAACTTGAGCTGGAGCTTGAACGGGTGGTTTTGGCGTATCTTCAGTGCAGCCAGTGGCACCCAACGCAATCATTGAAAAAGTGGAAACAATCAATCGAACATTTTGCATCATATAAGGGCAGTACGCGCTAGAAGGGTCAACTGTCAAACAGATTGAATCACTTGTGTCGGCGATGCTTGGCCCGCAACTCTTCAATCATCTGATTCAAGTCCTCTTTATCACCAAATAAGAACTCTTGAATTTGAATCCCAATGCCCACCTGCTTTTCTGAATTGGCAGCCTGCTCCGGCGTGACGCGGTAAATCACCCGCCCTACCCCATGCAGAACAGCCATCAATTCCAACAAGTGAATTGAAAAGTTCACCTGCTGCATATCCTCAAACACCTGGTCCGTTGGAATAAAGAGTCCATCGTGACGAATATTCGCGTCGTACTCCTGCAGCAACTGGAATTGCGTTTCGTAAGTGACATGGAGGTCTTCATGAAAATCATGCGCATGTTGACGACTTTCCATATCGTCAATCATGGTTTCCAAGAGGTCGATGTACTCCTGGCTTCGCTCCGTCAGCTGAACCCCCATCTCGAAAACAAACATCTGAGCAGACGTGCGCGCAGCCTTACGGCACCAACGCACCCGTCCTTTTAGCGGAATTTCACCCGTAGGAACGGTTAACCGCATATCCAGTAGACCTGGTGGATTGATCCCCTTCTTGGCGCTGATACCCAACCCGCCCGAAGAGAAGTCGATGGTAAAGCCGAAGATTCGGGTATTCTCCCAGGCAAAACGCACCGGATAGCGTCGAGCGTATCGTTTATGCTTTCTGAGTGTCTTGCTCAAAAGTGAGTCCCCCGAGTACAGCTAGAGCCTTCCTAAAATATTAGCGCTCTATTCAGGCAACTCCAACTCAGTTCGGGGAATGTTCCGCCAGGGTATCAATAAAGCCCAGTAAATCCGTTGACTTAAGTGATTCCAAATAGTGCCGTTGGCTGACTCTATCCGCCAAACGGTCCATGGAACGCGAATAAGTTGGGTCGTAATGGGTCTCAAGCATATCCGCCACAAAGGTTGCCCAATCTTTCGCATCAATCAAATCAAACCAGGCTTGGATTTTCTCTTTACCGCAAACACGTTTCAGCCAACCTATCCGCTCTTTTAGAAAATCAGGTTGTTCACAGAAATAATCATAAGCATCCAAGAGGTAACTGACCCGCTCATCTAAAGGCGCCGTTATCTCAACAACCTGAGCTTGCTGCATCTTCTTCCAAAGAATAGACGGAACATGAATGGCACCGACTTGATTGCTTTCTGACTCCAACCAAATAGGCTTCTCTGGATCAAAAGAATTCATCTCTGTCGCAAGTTGGGACTCGAACCATTTTTGACTTGGTTGTTCCTCATCTAAATCAATTCCCAAAAGGCTACCACGGTGCTTAGCCAGACCTTCAAGATCCAAAACTTGAAACCCGCGGTCTCGCATCAGAAGCAAAATCTTGGTTTTACAAGTACCCGTCAGGCCAGAAAGAAGCTTCCATTCAAATTGAGGCGGCAAAGTTTCAAGAGCCGACACGACCCCTTGGCGGTAACTTTTATAGCCACCCTCAACAACTGAAACTCTAAAGCCTATTTGCTCAAGAACCAGGGCCAAACTTTGAGAGCGCTGCCCTCCCCGCCAGCAATACAGCAATGGATAAAAGCTTCCATCCATATCTTTGAAAGGCCCCTCAAGCATCGCCGCAATATTTCGCGAGATCAGCGCAGCCCCGATTTTGCGGGCCTTAAAGGGATCTTGCTTATAGATGGTCCCCACTTCCACACGCTCGCTATCGCTCAAAACGGGATAGTTGATGGCTCCGGGGATATGGTCTGAAGCAAACTCCGAGGGACTACGCACATCAATCACATGCGTGAACTCTGAATCCGGCGAGAAACTAGACCATTTTGTGAAACAAATACTCATCCCAAATCCGGACTAACCTGTTTCAGCCTAATACAAAAGCCTAAGATGATTTTTTTCCGTAGAGGCTTAAAAAAAGCGTGATTCCCTGTTCAATGATTTCGGAACTCTCATGCTCCGTGGGTCTGGCCTGAAAACCCATCATTTGAGGCCAAAGCAACGGATCCTTAATCAATGCATGAAACTGCGCCGCCGCTAAAGCAGGCTCTGGAACCTCCAACCGCCCCACTTCGTGGGCTTGCGCCAAATAAACGCTCAAATCTTCCAAGCCAAAGCTGCCAGTGCGCTGGTAAAACTCTCGGCCAAAATCAGGACGCTGCATGAATTCTGCCGCAGCCATCCTTAAAATCGGAAGAACCTGAGGGTGTAGAAGTTGCTCAAGCATCTCGTTGGCGAAAGCACGCAATTCACTGCGGGGTTCACCATTGGGGTTCATCCATTCAACGCTCCACGCAGTGATTCGGGTCCAAATGCCGTCGACCACCACGTTGAAGAGTTCTTGTTTGGAGCGAAAATGCTTATAAACCGTGCGCTTACTCACCCCAGCAGCCTGGGCTACACGATCCATCGTCGCCTGGGAGTATCCCTGCTCAATAAAGACTTGAGCAGCTCCAAGAAGCACACTTGCCCGTTTTCGTTCAGAAAAACTTAATTCAGTAAACATCATTCACCGCTTGACAGATTACGTTACCGTACCTTAATGTAGCCCAAAAGTAAACTCACCAGTTTACTCTTTCTTTTCCAGCATGGGAGGTCGAAGATGAAAAAGTCGCTCAAAGATAAAGTGGTTCTTATTACCGGTGCAGCCAGTGGTATTGGCCGCCTCACCGCTTTAGAAATGGCTCGTCAGGGTGCCAAGCTTGTCATCTGGGACATCAATGAAAGTGCGCTTGCCGCTGTTTTGAACGAGCTTGACCGTGCCGGAACACATAAAAGCCATGGCTATATTTGTGACATTTCCAATCGGGAAGAAGTCTACAGCGTTGCCAAAGAAGTCCTCGAAGAAGTTGGTGCGGTCGACATCCTCATCAACAATGCCGGCATCGTAAGCGGCAAAAGTCTTCTCGAAATCCCAGACGAAAAAATCGAACTCACATTTGGGGTCAATACCATGGCCCTTTTTTGGACCACAAAAGCATTTTTACCAGAGATGCTTCGGCGCGATTCTGGTCATATTGTGACCATCGCCTCCTCAGCGGGGCTCGTTGGAGCGGCAAAATTAACAGATTATTGTGCCAGTAAGTGGGCGGCGGTCGGTTTTGATGAATCTTTACGCATGGAATTACGTGAACGTGCACCTGGTGTAAAAACTACCGTTGTGTGCCCTTTCTTCATCGATACCGGAATGTTTAAGGGCGCAACCACCAGATTTCCCCTTATATTACCAATCCTTAAAGAAAAAAATGTCGCTGAGAAGATAGTGAATGCCGTGCAAACCGAGAAAAAACAGCTAATTATGCCAGGGTTCGTCGGTATCGTGCCTCTTATGAGGGCTACACCGGTGTGGTTTTTCGATGCTGTAGCCGACATCCTCGGCATCAATAAAAGCATGGAAGACTTCATTGGACGTAAGTCAGCGACCATTTCAGACTTGAATAAGCGCTTTAGAACAGGCTAAGTCACACCCATGGCGCACATAGATAGAACCCTACAAGTCCGCGGCTACGAAATAGACCGACATGGTCGGATCCCTTTGGCCACTTTCTTTAAGTACAATGAGCATGCCCGATGGGCAGCGCTTCAGGACCCCAATTCGGGTTTCGCGGGCATTATGCGTCGAGGAGGCAAACTGCCGATTCGAGCACAGCACTTTACATTGGGTCAAAACGTCGATGTTGGCACCGAACTCGTTGCAAGACTGGGAATTCTCAAAGTAGGAAACTCCAGCATCAAGCTTTTGCACGAGATCAATCGCATTCGAGACAACGCGATGGTTGCCCAAGCGCTGGTTACCTGTGTTCACGTTGGAACCGATAGTCGAGCACTCCGAGTACCTGATGACCTCCGTGAGCGAGTGGACCCTTCTCTTCTGGCACCAGAAACACCGGGAACATTTGAAGACACTCCATCGGATGCTTATTCAACTCCAATAACCATTCGAAATGCTGACATTGATATGCTTCAGCACGTGAACCAAGCCCGGTACATCGAGTACATGGGAGACACGAGAGTTCGAGCTACAACCGCCAATGCGTACGGAGCGAACCCTCCTCAGTTGTCTTCCAATCCAAAGCAGATCGGTATCGAATACAACCGTGAAGTTGTTTTCGGAGATAATCTCATAATGAAAACGTGGCGTGGCGCCACCGGCGCAGTTCAATTTGCTGGACACGTCGGGAACGAAAAGCAACCACGATTCCGAGCATGGGCCCACTTCGAGTAGGCCCCTGTCCCACATCAGACACCATCTTAAAAATACGTTTAGGCCCTTATCCTAGGGCCTTAGCCGAATTTCGCATAACCCGGAAAACCGGAATAAGCTGCGTGATTCGCAAAATGAACATTTGTTGAACCAGGATTCAGCGCAAGATTTTACCCAGTCCCACCCTACAAGATCCCCCGATAACAAAATAATAACGCTTAGCGCCAAATCAATTTCATTAACAATATTCAGATAATTTTAAAGGTACTTCCTGAATCGTTTAAGACTTCCGTTTTGAGATAAAGTGAAGCCCCCGATTCCCTCTCCAAATCACCCGGAATCAGATTGACGATTCTCAATAGAGGAACGTAAAATTTAAAGTTCGGACATATTTGTAATTTCGTATTTTGGGGGTGCGTATGACAATAATGAATTCAGGGGAATTTTTCGTTGAAAGTGGTTCTATTTCAGCCGAACAACTGAGCAGCGCACTTTCCGAGAAGGCTCATTTTGGGAATATCCTACTGGGTGAGGTTTTGCTCAAACTTAACTTAATCGACCAAATGAAGTTAGATGAAGCATTGGCCGAGCAAATACGTGAAGTCAGCCAGAC
>CAZZDT010000300.1:0-5364 GCA_964652435.1 uncultured Bdellovibrionales bacterium | reverse complement strand
CTGGGCAAGCTCTTTCGCATTAGGGGTTCTCTCCTCTTTAACCTGAGTGCAGCAAGTATAGAGAAGATAGCAGGAGCCATGCCATCAATGCCAGTTCGCCTAGACCCTTGATGTCATTGGTTTTTACCGATTTAGTACGCTTGATTACCACCCCAAATATGTCTACATCTGTATACAAGGGGCACGGGTGTATCCAAATGGTGATGAAGGAGCCGGTGATTGGCTGTGTAACTCAGAGCTTAGGAACCGTTAAGTGACCCAGCAATGACTGCGCCTCTTCAATAAGTGGCGTCACCAGCTCCGGCCGCATCAAACCACGGTTTAGAGCCTGGGCAGCAATGTCGGCGGATCGAAACGCAAGCATTTCCCCCTCACGGGTCAGGTGGTTCAAAACCGCCCGCTCATCTCTTTTGGAACGCTCGCGTAAAATCACACCGCGCTTTTGAAGGCGCTTCAAAATAGGGGTCACGGTACCTGCATCCAAAAAGAGCGAATCGGCAATCTCCGTGACGGTGAGCCCACTTTGTTCTTTCAAAGCTTGGATAATCAAATACTGTGGATAGGTTAAACCCAGTTCATCCAGATAAGGCCGATGGGCCTGAACCACCAAACGCGCGGCGGCGTAGAGTGGAAAACTGCTGGGGGCGTTCTGAGTTGAATCTGCGGAAATTGTTTGTGTGTTGTTCATCATGCCTAAGGAATTGCACAAGGGGTGCCAACGTTTGGGACAAGTGCCAAATCCATAAAAGACCAATGATTTCAGTACCCGCAGCTGAATGCGCCACCTTAAAACTGTCGAAACTGACCAAAAGTGCCGAGAATGACGAAAACTTCACAACCAACTGACCACCCTGGACATCCCAGTCAAAACCTTCCTAATTTCGTAGCCTCTCAATCGAAGAGACAAGGAGAATCACATGATTGGCGAATCCAACTTAGACACCCTGCTTCAAAACATGTCGCCAAGGCTCCGAGATAAGGAATATGTGTTCTGCACCGTAGAGGGCGCTTATAAAGATTATGCTGCGCTCTCTCCCTTGGCATCTTTCCAAGAAGAAGAAGGGCTTACACTTGTGTTAAGCAAAGAAGCTGCCCTCAGTGCCAATCTGCCCAGCTCATCTATATTTCGCCTGATCACCCTTGAAGTTCACTCCAGCCTGGAAGCGGTTGGTTTGACCGCGGCTATCTCCAAAGCACTCGCTGGCCAGGGTATCAGTGCCAACGTGATGGCAGCCTACTACCACGACCATATCTTCGTTCCCGGTGATCGGGCTCAAGATGCAATGGATGCCCTTAACCAGCTCAAGAATCCATAGATTCTTTTGGGTTTAGCAAGCTCTGGGCAAGGCCCTTACCCATTGGTCAATCTCGTCAGTTTCGTCGATTTCGACAGTGTATTCATGCCTTATTGGGGTGCGAGAGTAACCAACCGAAAAAATAACGAATGATTACTGGCACTTCTATAAACACCACAAGCTGGCATCTCCGTTGCACTTCTTCCTACGCAACATCAACCATGGGGAACCAGCATGCAAATGACTCAAGAAGCGAAAAACCACTTGGCCGGTCTTCGAAAATACCTGCCCAACCCAGAAACCATGACCTACGAAATCACAGTCGTGGCAGAAGTTGTTCAGCTCACACCAACTCAAAATAAAAAGTTTGTAGATTACATTTGCGATGAAACTTGGATTCTCGCAGGCATCGGCCCGGAAGCAGACCTAAAGTTACAAGGCAGGACCATCATGCTCGCGCCTCGTAAAAACTGCCCTAAGCTGGTTCTAAAAGACCGACGCCTTTAGCCAAGATTGGCCTGTGCTTAATTTACAGCAGGATTATGCGCCGGAGGCTTCGCTCTCAGACTCCGTGCTCTCGGCACTTTCCTCTTCCGGCTTCGGCTTACGGCGTCTTTCCAAGATGGCAATGGCCTCTTGCAACTCAGGTTCTCGCAGAACTTTCATCGAGATCAGAATCTGACCCAAAAGCCGCCATTGCCCCTCGGCACGTTCTTTCGCTTGAAGCGCCAAAGCTTCATGAATATCTTTGGCCTCGGCGTATCCAACCTCTACCAAAACACGGCCCAGTAAATTGAATCCGCCACCGGCATCTTTGCCTTCAGGCGATTGCCCCAAGCCACCTAGGATGTCGTCGATTTGTTCTGCCGTCAGCTTTTCTTGAATCAAGAGAATTTCCCAAATATGCGGGCATCGGCCCTCACGTTGACGCGCCGTCACCTGAGCTTCAATCGCCCCATGGACATCTCCGGATGCAATCAAACCACGCTTGATGGCCACCTCGGTAAACCAGCGCTCAAGCTTGGTATAAATCCCACGTGCTGACATGCGTTCTCCCACACTGCGTCATAAAAAAGATTCCCGCTCACTCTTAATCTTAGTACATCTGGAACCATAACGCAGGAAAATAACAACAAAATTAATTGGTTGGCGGACAACTTGAAGATGAATCATTGGAAAACAGTTCCATTGCGCTCACCAGACCGTCTACGTAAGCAAAAACCATTTTTTTAATTTTATATCTCGGTTTCGGCAAAACTAAGGGTGACTGTTTAAACAATCTACGATAGACCACTCGCGAAATTCCGGGGTTTGCTTCAATTCTTTGCATCCTACCGGAACCAACACTCGGCAGCTTAATGCGTGAAACGACTTAAGAGAACGAGTGAAACAAGTTGGAATCTGGGAAGTTACCAACTCGGCCAAGGCATGCACCATCTTGGCAATAAATCAGTGGAACAGGTGAAAACCGAATAATCGCTCAAGGGGGCAAATCTCCATGGTCCGTAGTTTTTATCATCGCTTGATCAACACCATCCTATTGCTGATCGCAATCGCCGTTGGTGTCGTTATCCTGGCTCAAAACAACAACCTTGAGTCCATCAAACTCAAAGAGTTAAACGCTCTCGAAAAAGAAGACCTCAAAACAGATACTGGCAGCAGCAACCCTGCCGCAGCATCTCTTTGGGCCGACAGCGTTCCAAGCGGACTGCTCTTAAAAGACCTCGAGCCTTGGGTCCCTGCCGACCACACCCCCGGCGGCACACTCAAACTTTTGATGAGCAGCGACCCCAAAGGGTTCAACTACCTCATCGAAAACAGCGTGGATGTAAGCAACATCGCAGCTTACAACATGACGCCGCTTGTTTCTCGCCACAAAAAAGAAGTCACCAAGTATGGACCTGCTTTGGCGACTTACCTTGGGCGAAGCGACGACTATCTCACTTACACCTATAAGATTCGCCCTGACGTTTTCTGGCACAACCCTGCCATCGAAGCCGGTGAAGAGCGTGATTGGCTTAAAAATGGTGAAAGCTGCAAAGCAGTTGGCAAGCGGACTGCTGAGCTGCTCAAAGCCAACAACCCTGAGCTTGCCAATGTTGAATTTGCTGACGACCGTCACTGGATCCAAGGCCGATGCCGCGTAACTGCCCATGACGTTATCTTCTGGATCAAGATGATGATGAATGCACAGGTTGGTGGTGCAGCATCCATTCGTAGCTACTTCCAAGACCTAAGAATGGACGAAGTGAAAGCTACCAGCGATTTCAGCTTCCAAGTTAAATTCAAGAGCAAGAAATACAAGAACGACTTGGTATCTAAGTGGTTCTCAACCATGCCCGAATTCCTCTACGCATACGACGAAGACGGCGGCCGATTTGAAGAAGCTGTTATTGGTACCCGCTACTCAGAGCACTGGTACAACCCAAGAGGCCTTGGAAACGGGCCTTACCGCTTCGTTAAATTCAAGCAAGGCGAAGTCTTAGAACTTGAAAAAGACCCATGGTACCCAATGGGCGGCAACAGCTTCGATAAAGTCATCATCAAGATTGTTAAAGACGACGTGCAGCATCCACTCATGCTCCAAAAGTCTGCTGAAGCCAAAACAGAAAAAGAAAACCAAGGTGTTCACCTCACTGAACTAGGTGCTCAGAACTTTCGCCAAGTCATGAAGAAGACCGAAGCAAACAAACCATTTCACGATGGTACCATTCAGCACGACTTCTTCTGGACCTACGGATACAGCTACATCGGTTGGAACGGCGATAAGCCTTACTTCTCTGACAAGCGCGTTCGTAAAGCTATGAGCCACGCTCTCAAAGCCGACGAAATCCTTAAAGAGGTTCGTTTCAACCTAGGCCAGCGCACAACCGGGCCTATTACTCCCGGACTTCCGCACTACGATGAGAGCCTTGAGCCTATTCCTTACGACCTAGAAAAAGCCAAAGCATTGCTCGCTGAAGCAGGCTGGGTAGATTCCAACAACAACGGCATCCTCGACAAGATGGTCAACGGCCGCCGCATGGAATTTGAATTTACCTTCAACATCGTTGCCCGTCCGGTTCACCAGGATACCGGCGAGATTCTCAAGGAATCCCTTAAGAAGATTGGCGTTAAGTGCAACCTCAAGGCCATGGAATGGGCAAACTTCCAGAAAGAACTTCACACCAAGCAGTTCGATGCAGTTATGCTTGGATGGGGAACCAGCCCAGATGTTGACTTTGACCAGATCTGGCACTCTCGCCACGCTGACGAACCCAAGTCCAGTAACTTTGTTGCATTCCGAAACAAGGAAGCCGACAAAATCATCGAGACCATGGAATTCGAATTCGACATGGAGAAGCGATACGAATTGTCGAAGCAATTCCACCGCATCATTTACGAAGAGCAGCCCTACACGTTCTTGTTCCGAACCAAGTATCCATACTTCTGGACGCAGCAACTCGGTAATGCAACGAGCGTTGGTAAGGTGCGACCGTACATGAACCTTCGTGCTTGGTATCTGAAGCAATAAATAGGAGGCGCAGATGTTAACTTACGCGATTAAGCGCATCCTGCTGATGATTCCAACGTTCTTTGCCATCAGCCTTTTGATTTTTGTTCTCTTGAATCTGGGAGCCGGTGACCCCGGTGCGCAGCAATTCTCAGGAGATGGCAATCAAAACGCAGAAAAAGGCGACAACCGAGAATCATACAGAATTTTCAAAGAGCAATTCAGCCTTGATAAGCCGATTCTCTTCAACAGCCGTTACAACCTATCGGGTGAAGACCTCGAGCAAACCATCGACGATATTTTAAATCTCGATGGTTCCGTTTCTCTTACCCGGCAGATTGAAGCCCAAGAGAACATGGACGATTGGGGCCGGTATGCTGTGCCTGGTTTGATGTATTGTCTGACCAACTGCGTATCTGACGAAGCCAAAGCAAAGGCGAGTCAGCGGTTGGCCGTGAACGCTCAAACCAAGCTCTTCACGGAATACACCCGTCGAGAGCTGGCTGCGGAAGAAGAACAACGTCAGAAAGACGAAAACAAGAAAATCCGCAAAGCCAACCGCGCGCTTAAAGAGTG
>CAZZDT010000299.1:0-5374 GCA_964652435.1 uncultured Bdellovibrionales bacterium | reverse complement strand
ATGGCGACGGCTACGTTGATTGCGATGACATGGGCTGCCAAAGCTGCATCGACACCTGTGAAGACACCGGTGGAAACAACGGTGGTGGCAACGGCGGTGATGCAGAAGTCACTGACGAAACATGCGGCGATGGCGTTGATAACGACGGCAACGGCTATGCAGATTGCGACGACTTTTCCTGTCAGCAATCTTGTGACGTCACCGTATGCGATACCGCGGAAAGCGATAACTGCACCGATGGCGTAGACAACGACGGCAACGGTTACACAGACTGCGACGACTTCCGCTGCAGCTGTGACCCAGCTTGCGCTGGCTGATTCGACTCCCCCCGCCCTGCGGGGGGAATCACCTATCCCTTAAGAAAGCACTTAAATAAGTGCACCCATAAGCACGATTCCTTTGCCTTTTTTCTACGGCAGATTTTTTTACAAATCGAAATTCGAGTGGGATGTTTGCTTTACACGGAAACTGTTTTCCGTGAAGCACACATGCATCGGAGTTCATCATGGCGTCGGCACAACCACTCAAAGAGATTTTTGAAGAAAAGCCACTGGGTATTTTAGAGATTCCCGCTCACATGGCACGACCAGTCATCAACCGTCGGATCCTACCACGGGTTAAAGCACCATTTACGGTCTACCTGCAGGAAACAGGTTCTGAAGTACGTGGAATCGATTTGTCTTTCGGTGGCCTTATGTGCACAGCCAATGAGCCGATCTGGCCAGGCAATGTAACCAGTCTCGAATTGCGACTCAGCGGTCATGACAAGCCAATGACATTCAATGCACGGGTTGTGGAGATTGTTTCCATCAAGGGACAACTGGCAATGCGCATGCGATTTGAAGGTGCATCAGATGCCGTTCGCAAGACCATCGCTAAGTGGATGAGCCGTCACTCTGGCTAAGCCAATCGCCTCTTATCGAGGGGCTCCCATATAAATGGACAACCGATGAAGGCTGAGGAGATCGTGTATCTCCTCCAGCATCATCGGCAGTGTGGTCAGGTGCCCATAAAATGATGCTGATTCTTTTAATTCGTTTAGTGCTTTCTCTTCCGCGGTAATTCGTTCCGTTCGTTCATTGAACATCACCAAGAGTTTTCCACAAAGGGTTTCGGCGGCAGCCGTATTGCCCATCGCCTTGCGCAAATCGTCCATGGCTTCTTCAATGTTTGAAATACCCGGCCGAATTTCGGTTCGGTTCACAATGAATCCTGCAAATGGGATCTTTCGTGCTTTCACTTCCCTGCAGAGAAATGCCGCTTCACTCACCACAAAGTCATCGGTGGTCGCTACCACCAACGCCGCGGTTTGAGATGAACGCAGAAGCTCGCCCAATTTTAAAGCGCGGGTTCGAAACTCTGCGGCTAAAAACTCCATCGAACGGAAAAAATCACCCAACTGAGCCACAAAGTCGACGCCCAAGGTACGCCCTAAGACATCCCATATAAGCTTGCCGGTGCGTTTGAGAAGGCCCGCACCAAATGATTTCGCAGGGCTCTCTGGATCCAAAATGGTGAACCATTTGAAGATATTCTCTTCGAGAAAACGGGACACGTATTCCGGCGCCTCCAAGAAATCGAGAACATTTTTGGACGGCGGTGTATCCACCACAATCAAATCAAAATCGAAATTTGTGTAGAGGTCGTGAAGCTTCTCAACCGCTGTGTACTCTAGGGTTCCAGCCATGGCCCCGGAAAGTTGCTGAAAGATGACATTGCCAAACACGCGGTCAGCAATGTCCTTCTCGGGCGCATTATCAGTGATAAGTGCCTGCAAGGTTGCTTCAGGATCCAACATCAGGGCATGTAGCTCACCTTTAAACTCAAGGCCTTCATTCACAAATGGAGCCGGGTCAACCAAGGTGGGTTCGTTGTTCAATTCCACGCCCAAAGCATCAGCGAGTCGCTTGGCGGGATCGATGGTCAATACACAGACCTTTCGACCTGACCGTGCAGCAGCCAGTGCCAACGCAGCGCTCGAAGTGGTTTTGCCTACCCCACCCGGCCCAGCACAAAGCACGACCCGCTTGCCTTTAATCTCTTCCAGCAACGTACTCATGATGGTGAACCCGCCATTTGCTTGGCAATAGAATCAATCAAAGCATAGCCACGCTTGGAGTATGTGCTGATCTCCGTAAAGGAAAGGTCGAGCTCTTGTTTAAGAATAGCCATTCGGCCCGACTGGCGCTTGCGAACCGTTTCATTGATTGAACCCAAGGTAATCAAATTCTTTGCACCACCGGCGGGTAACTCAACCAACATCTCGCCCAATAAAGCGACTTCATCTTCACTCAACTCACCGGCACAAATGGAGTTGATGATGATTTGTTCCGTATCTAGGCCAACCTCTTTTTGCAGCTTTCCAACCAATTGAATGCTTTCATTAACCGGAAGTTCTTCGGGCAAAGTAACCACTGCAATGGCTGTATTCTTACGATTGTCCAGAAGAGCTTTAAGCTTTACGGCCAGCGTTGCAATGGTGCCAAATTTGGCAATACGCGTGATGCCCTGGGGTACCCCCAGCATGGTCACCGCATGGCCCGAAGCGGGCATATCCACAATAACCAAATCGAACGTTTCCGAGCAGCGCTTATGGGTTCCATCCACCAAGTGCGAAATAGAATGCAAAAGAACCATTTCATTGAATGATGGCGCTGCCTTCCACAATCGGGTGAGTACCTTGTTCCCTGTAGCAATTTGAACCAAGCGCTTATGAGGCAGCACTTCTTCAAAATAATCTCGAATCGCGCTGGGCACCGAGAGATGAACGGCCCAAAGCATGGGCAATTCTCGAGGCTTGGGGCGCTCGGGATGGGTTGCCAAGCTATCCACCTCTAGCAGCGTAGGCAGAGCAGCTCTGGCCGCCAAATCGCAAAATAAAACTTTTTTACCACTGCGAGCCGCTGCAACCGCTAAAGCCAATCCGCAAGTAGACTTGCCCACCCCACCTTTGCCGGTGACGAGCACAAGTTTCTTTTGCAAAAGGTTCTCCATAACGTCTAAGAGAATATACCCTTTTTCTTGGATGGTTTCAGCCCAGCGAATTCCTCTAGAGCTTTACGCTGCTTGGAATTTAGTTTCTTCGGAATCTGTACACGGCAAACAACATGCATATCGCCGCGGCCATTGCCACGTAGATGCGGAACACCTTTTTTACGAAGCGTAATAATATCGTTTGGCTGGGTACCCGATGGAATCTTGATGGTTTCTGGACCATCAACGGTCTGGACCTCAATCTCATCGCCCAAGGCTGCCTGAACCATATCCACGTTTTCTTCAACGATGATGTCGTTGCCCTCGCGATTAAAATAATCGTGGGGTCGAACCCGAACTTCGATTTTCAAATCACCGGAAGGTCCGCCTAAGCGCCCTGGTTGTCCGCCGCCGCGGTAACGCAGAACCACTCCATCTTCCCAGCCCGCTGGAATCTTCACATTAACATTGCGGGTGCCTTCTTTAAGACCCTGGCCATGACAATCCGTACAAGGTTTGTCGTGCATTTGACCTGCACCCTGACAATCCGGGCATGTGGTGCTTACCAAAAACATGCCTTGGCCTTGCATCACTTGGCCTTGACCACGGCAGGTAGCACAAACTCGAAGGGTCGACCCCGGCGCTCCACCGGAGCCTTCGCAAGTCTCACAATGAACCATTTGTTGGAACGAGATTTCACGCTCGACGCCAAAAACCGCCTCTTCAAACTCAATAACCATACGGGCGCCCACATCGGAGCCTCGCTGGGGACCACCGCGAGAACGTCTACGGCCTCCGCCGAAGAAATCACCGAAGATATCGCCAAAGTTGGAGAAAATATCTTCCATGCCTGAGAACCCGGAGAAGCCCGAGTTTTTCAGACCGTCGTGACCATAGCGGTCATACATTTGTCGTTTCTGATCATCGCTGAGTACTTCGTAAGCCTCGGAGGCCTCTTTGAACTTCGCTTCGGCATCCGCCTCAGAGTTGCGATCGGGGTGATACTTCATCGCGAGCTTGCGGTACGCCTTCTTAATAGCACCGGCGTCGGCTCCGCGGTCAATTTCTAATACTTCGTAGTAGTCGCGCTGGACCATAACTCTTATTCCTTCAAACTAGCTCGCTGGACAGGTACCTGAACCCAAAATGTTCAGCAAAAACAAGCCACAAATATCCAGCACCTGACGCACTAGCATAAGCCATTGGAACCCGAAAGCCCTAAGCGGGCATCCGGCCCAAAACCTTCAAATCGCAGTACATCAGCGTTCCACCCACCGCCGCCATCGGCAAAAGCACCAGATTGAGGCCCGGCACAAAGAGCAATGCTGTGGTGGTGGCCCCAAAACCAAGTGTAATCGCCTTGTTAGACCAGACCGCTCGCCAACGGTTCCCGTACCCCACGTGTTTACGGGCCAAGCTCAGCCCCATAAACTCCTGAGACAAAAGCCACGCCGAGAAACAAAAGCTGGGCACACTGGCCACAATGGCTCCTACTCCGGGGATCCAACCCACCAGCAGAAGGGGTAAATTGACCGCCAAAATAAATGCCAAGCCGCCCACCAAATCCCCACAAGCCACAATCACATCCTTGATGATTCGGCTCGCCGTAAGAGGATGAACATCTGTGTTTAAAACAATCGATTCCACTTTTTCCGATAGGCTATCGAGAAATGGGCTGGCAACCGTCTGCCCAACCAACATAAGCACCAGAAATCCCAAGACCAAAGCCACCGGCCCCACCAAGCACCAAAGCAAGAAACTTAAAATGCCCGTAAGCCAACCTAAAATCGTGCTGCCGGCTGCCCAAGCCGCCATAGCGGCCACCCAGCCCTGAATCAGAGGCACCAAATACACCGAAGCCAGGGCAATCATGGCCACCAATAAGACCACATTGACCAAAATAGCTGCCCCGGCCAGCGACCAGAGCCGATGCTCCTTGAGAAACCGCAACCCCTCTAAGGGGTAGGTAAGTCCTCGTAAAAATAGCGAAAAACTATTATCCGGCAATGATTTGCGTATATTTATTTGAGTCGTCATGGGCTCACCTGTATGTGCCTATTTGTCAGAGCCGAAGGATATTCTGTGCGGCGTCAGACAATGCAGGGTAGTAAGATAAGGATCCTGGACAAATAGGCAATGGCGCTGGCCAAATTAGCGCCTCAGGGGTACCCTGAAATGAAGCACATACTTCGTCCAAATGGCCGAAGAGGAGTTCGATAAATGGATATGCCATTTTTAGAAGCCGTTGAACAAGGCGGCCTCGTTTGCGACGGTGCCATGGGTACGGCACTTTACGAGCGCGGAATTTTCGTGAACCGAAATTTCGAGGAAGTGTGCATCAATCAGCCCGAATTGGTTTACCAAGTGCACCGAGAGTACCTACTGGCGGGTGCTCATATCT
>CAZZDT010000298.1:0-5380 GCA_964652435.1 uncultured Bdellovibrionales bacterium | reverse complement strand
GTGACCCCGGCCGGTCGATATGAACTTCTGCTTCTTCGTGCGGATAAATACGAATCTTCTCTTCAAACACTTCCTCGGGATGCAGCAAAACTCCCAAACGCCTTGCCCGAGATGAGGTCAAAACAATATCTCTTGTGCGTCTCGACTTTGGCAAGCTCAAGACGTCATCTACAAAGTACAATAAACCATCTACCTTAAGAGGACGACGTGCCACTTGACGCAAAGCTTGCACCAAAGATTGCTCTAAAGGGGTCGTCGCCAATTGAACCAGATGCTTACCGGTTAAACGCACCCCCGAAATTTCAATGACACTTTTTCCCAATTGGTTCCCGAGCACCCGCAACACACCCCGGCTATCCCCTTGAATCGGTTCCGGAACGTTCTCCCAAGTTGCGTTAACGGACATCGGCTGCGGTGTTGTCGCTCCTAAACAAAGCACTGCACAAGTTAGAAATACAATCACTTGAGAACTCTCCTAAGGCACAAACTCGCTCTTAAAAACCACGGCCCCATTAAGCTTCAACTCAGAACCATAGACTTTAGACGCTGCATAAAAACAGGGAGACGTTACCATTACCAAACGACAAAAACCAAGCGCAGAACATCAAAAAGTCAAATAAAACGGCATCTTAGGGACCCAAGATCAGGTAATTCGATTTCCCAGTAAAACCTGAAAAAGCCTTAATCTCCGCCTTTCATTGAACTCAAGTGTCAGTCTATACTTTTTAGACGGAGTACATCCTAGAGAGTCAGAAGTGCCTTCTCTAGGCATGATCATCCCAGGGGGAGCCATAGCAATGACCACTCAAACAATCTTAATCTGCGATGACTCAGCAATCGTTCGGTCTGACCTACGTTCCATGCTTGAACGCAACGGATTCGGGGTGATTGTAGCAGAGGATGGTGATGTGGCGGCTGCTCTGGCCAAGCAAAACGATGAGATCAGCTTGTGCATCATTGACTACAATATGCCAACGATGAATGGTCTTGAGACGATGCACGCTATTCGAGAGCACGAGAAACACAGTGGGGTTCCTGTCTTTATTCTCACCACTGAATGTGCAGACAACTTAATCAAACAAGCTCGAGATGAAGGTGCCACGGCCTGGATTGTAAAACCCTGGAAAGAAGAGCCTTTGCTTGCGGGTATTCAACACGCCATTGGTCATTGATTGGCCTTCAAGCTTCCCGAGAAGCAGCCGGCAACCAAACCTCAAACGCAGCGCCCTCTTCATACGCCTCGTCCACACGAATTTGGCCGCCCATTTCAGTAACAATACGAAGTCCCAGAGCAAGGCCTAAGCCTGTTCCACCATCTGCCTTTGTCGTGACATAGGGCATGAAGAGTTTATCGCTCACTTCAGGCGCGATTCCCGGCCCCGTATCTTCTACACGAATTGCATAACCAGAAATGGAGCCCACAAAGGCTACGTTTACCGCAACCCGAAGTTTGCCTTGGCCCCTCATAGCATCACTGGCATTTTTAATGAGGTTCGTGAATAGAGTTCTCAACCGCTCCGCATCAGCAACCATAGGTGCTTCTTCGGGAAAATCTCGACGAACCTCGATGGTATCCGCCCCAGCATAAAGAGACAGAACTGTGTCTAACAATTCTAGAAGACACATCGGTTCAGGCTGCGGCTCAGGCAACCGAGCAAATTTAGCGAAGCTGTCGGCCATATTCTTAAGCCGCATCACTTCTTCCTCTACCGCGAAGCTTTGTTCCTGCAGTATCAAATCAAAGTCTGGGTGGTTTTTATCCTTGGCTCTTCGAACCACCTTCAGTGCACCTAAAATGGGCGTCAGTGGGTTCTTGAGTTCGTGAGCCAAGCCTCGAGCAATTTCTTGCCATGTTGCAACCCGCTCGGCGTGTAGGAGACGCTCCCGGCTTTGTTCAAGTTCTGACGCCATCACATTGAAGGAATCAACCAGTTGCTCCACTTCTTTAACCGAGTGTGGCGGGGCTTCCACCCGAGCATCCAATTCCCCATCTGCAAGCTTTAACGTGGCGTGTGAAACCAAAGAGAGCGGCATCCCGATGCGATGCCCTAAGAAAAACCCTAAACCCAGCGCCAGCACCAAACCACTCAACGCCACCCAAACAATACGTACGAGTTCATTTCTCCAAAGTTGTTTAAAGTGCATCGTATCGGTGCCAATCCACAAACTGCCTCTGGAAGGGTCACCGTCCAAAAGGTCTCTTTGAACAAACTGCACACCCTCTGCTCTCGGGCGGTTCTCCTCATAGGTTAAACGGTTATTCAGAGCGATGCTTTTAGCCGAATGCCAACAGGGGGAGTATCCTCTTACACACATGACCAAAATATCTGCACCTTGGGTCTTAAGAATTCTTTTGAGTTCATCCGAGCCAAGAAAACTTCCGACCACAAGGGTATAGAAGCGCTCACCCGCCTTCACCCGGCGCCACATTTGCATGGATAACTCAGCACCTTCTCCGTCCCGAACCTGCTCAAGAAAGAATCCATGGCCCTGCTCGCTCATGGAATAGTTCTCACTGTTAGCATCCAGAACGCCAAACGACGTTGGCCAATGCCGCGAGGATACAATACCACCGTTGGCATCCAATACTTTAAGGATATCGATTCGAGAACTACCGCTTCGCTCTAAAGTCCAACGATATCGTTTGGCCGGGTTCGAACCCGTAACCGCCGTTGGCAATGAAAGACGCGGGCCTAAAATAGATTTGCTCTCTTTTTTTAACTCACGCAGAAGAAAGCGCAATTCCGTCTGAAGCGATTTGGCCTTCGCTACCGCCTGCTCTTCACTGCGCTCTTCTGAATTATGAATGACTTCCTGATAGCGCAGGCCCGCAAAAATCAAAACCAAAACCAGTGCGCTGAAAAAAATCGAGACAGCTATGCGCGTACGAATACTCATCGTCTGTCATCCGCCTTTACAACCCACCATGCATCCCACAACAGCGGTATTCCATCTTCACGAATCTGAACGCCTTTAAGGCCAGGCGCGAGGTCAAAAACAACATCCACTGCCACCAGTGGAATCACATGGTAACCAGCTAATAAATAACGTTCCAACGCAGAAGCGGCTTCCAGTCGCTTGCCCAATTCCACGTTCAACAGAGGCTGTACCCAGCGTTCTTTATCCAAATCCGCCGCCAACTGAGGAAAACTTTCCAAGAGTGCAAGCATCGCCAAACCAGGATCTCGGGTTGGAGATCTCCATCGGGCAATTCTTAAGTCTGGCTCTTGTTCGACCTCTTCTGCGGTTATTTTTGCCAAGACTTGCTCGCTTCGAAGTATCATCGCAAGCCGACCACAAAAACCTTGAACCAACTTATCTGAGGCACACCCTAAGGTATTGGCTCTATGCAGGTTACGGTCTGACTCTAACCGGAGAGGGACAAAGTCTTCAGACGAGCTACCATCAATCTTAGGCCGTGCCGGCGCTAAACCCGGTGGTAGAAGTCCTCTAAACTCCGAGCCCCGACCAGCACCATGAATCGCTACTAGAACATCACTTTGAAAATGAAAATACAGCTTTTCAAGACCGTTCATCTGCTTGGAAAAGAAACCAAGCGGGTCTTCCCGAAGTGCTTTTTCACTTTGCAAAAGCAAAAGGAGATCCGGATAGGGAGCCAGCATCGTTTTGCGGTCGCCCCCAATGCTGCTCTCCCCCACTTTTATGTCCGCGCGGTAATCGCCACTGGCATTAGCAATCCGGTCAAGCAAAGGCCTTGGAACCAACGACTTACTGTTCACAGCCAAACCATCGTTCCCGAGTTCACTGAAAGGTCCAACCACGCCACCATCAAACCTCGTACCGAGTTCACATCCAGCCAGCAATTCCTTCACAGGACCAAACGATTCGGTCAATTCAAGGATGACTGTATCGTCAACGACCCCAACGCGCGCTTGGATATCTGCGATGCTAAGAATGGCTGCAGGCCAAAAGTCGTCTGCCTTTTGAAGGTCTAAACATTGGTCGATGGCACGAGCTAAAAGCCGAACATTCGTTTTCGCCAAAAATGACCATCGGTTTTTCTCTTGTGAAAATTGGAAATCCGCGATGAGGTCGGAAGACCATCCTTTAAGCGAATCGTTCAACACAAGCAGAGGCACCGAAGTATGTGCCCTGATAAAATCTTTTTGAATGCTTTGGGGAAGGTCCACATCCACTCGGCCACCTAAATCAGGTAGACGGCTCGCCTGAACCGCGGACGAGAGCAGAAAGACCAAAAAAACAGGAAGCAATCGGTAACCTTTCATCGGCCAGCCTCCAGCTTCCATAGGTGGGACGTATTGTCCTGTCGTTGTTCAACAAACCAAACCGTCGGCAAATCTAAGTAATCCGAGAAACCAATGGTTAAATCAGTGATGCTTCCTTGAAAGGATGCTCGGTAAACCACCACATTCAATCGCTTACCATCACCCGATAAGCTTCGAACCAAAAGTTCATCCGCTTCACCCGCTGATGAAGCAGAAGTGGTCACAACTTCTAAGCGTCCACTCCCATTCAAATCGGCAACAGCTAACTGATCCCCCACACGCTCACTCAGAACATCTATGGCTCCTGTATCCTGACTGCGCTTGAGTTGCCCCTGCCCATTCACCCATACCCAATTGTTACTGTTATTCACCTGCGCAATCGCGCGGACCGATTCCGAACTTGGAATGGAATTGAACGTCTCTCCGGCAGCGTTCTTAAAAGGTCCAACCAAAGTAGCGCTACCCGGTTGAAGTTCAGCGGTAGCAATGGATGACTCTCCGAGGCTACCGGTCTGCTGCAGCCCAACGCCCTTAAGCTTACGCTTTTTAAGTTGCCCTTCAACCATGTTCAAAAGCCAAGAGTCCCCGGCTGTGGTGACAACACTAATGGCCCCAACCCCTTGCGCAGCCATCCACGCCTTACGAATACGCGGCCAAACGCCAGGATTCTTAAATCGAAACGGTTGACCAATTGGGGATATACCACTTGGAAGCAATTGATAAATGCGAATGCCATCGGTGTGGACCATCACGGCAACGCTTCCCTGAGGTGTGTTCTCCATTGGAAAGATACCCATCCCTAGAACACCAGCCTTCAACTGCCCCATACGTTTGGCTTCCCAGGTTCGACGGCCAATATAATTTCGCCGCACCCCCAAGGCCGCCTCTAGCGCGGCATAGCGCCGAGTCTCCAATGCTATTTGAAAATGTCGATCTGAATTTAAATCAACCAAGGCGCCATTGGCCCAAACCCTTTCGTGGACGATAGAAACCACCAATTCCAATTTGATTTTGGAGCTGGGCGCGGTAAACACATAGCCTCTTGAAAGCAAGGCTGTTTTCAGTTGCTGCCCAAAGAACCTCTTGGCCAGTACCGGATCCACACCGTTGCCAGTCTCAATAACGAGCTCAAG
>CAZZDT010000297.1:0-5384 GCA_964652435.1 uncultured Bdellovibrionales bacterium | reverse complement strand
CACCAAAGCCACCGTGAGTACATATAAAACCAAATACTTACGAGTCTTAGGCAAAATCAGCAGCGTGAACGCCAACGCAATCACAGAAGAAATAGCCAGGGGCTTAAGACAAACAGCCACCGCCATCAATGTGGCACCTGCCACCACATTTCGACGGTCGCCTCGGACCAGTACCAGATAAAAACCCAGCGCAGTCCCGAAAATCATCAAACCATGAGGTAAAGCCTGAACGCCCGGCGCCACCAAAAGCGAGGCATAAAAGAGCAAAGGCGCCAAAATTGCCAATCGAAGATTCAATCCTTCTCTCGCAATGGCATAGAGGACCGCTCCAGTCAGCCAAACTCCCACCCAAGCCGGCAAACGGTAAAGCCAAATAGATTCAGCATTGGGCTCGGGCAACCAGGAGAGAAGATAAAGGTAGTATGCGGGCTGATGATAGAAAAAATCCCGAAAAGGCACCTCACCGCTGGCTATGGCCTGAGCCAAAGCAATGTACTGGCCTTCATCGTAGTCATGCCGAAAAAGGCCCAATTTCCATAAAGCTAATGCACCAAAGCAGCCCATCACGGCGAAGAGCAGCCATCTACTCTGCAATATGTCTTCTTGGGCCCTTTCCATACAGCCAAGTTACCACTCCAAGGTCGCTAAAACCAGTGGAACATAAACACTTAAATATATGCAATATAGTATATTTGATATTCTACACTTAAAATAACAAAAAATAGTACTTGCCCCTTTTTCAAGCACAAGCGATAGAAGGAATATGATTCGCTTAAGTACCAGCCTTCTTTTTGTTTCAGGACTTTGGCTTTGCATAAGCGTGGGGTGTCAAAATCAAGATGCTCCCCCTCTTGTGCCTGAGCCCACACCTGCGCAACCCGTGGAAGTGGAAGCCAAACAAGTCCCGATCCCAAAACTCGAGAACGTGATTCTCATTACCGCCGACACCATGCGGGGAGATGTGGCCGACTTGGATGGAGGCCCAGTAAAAATGGGGCATCTTAGAACGCTTGCAGAGGAAGGTTGGCACTTCGAGCAGGCATACTCCAATTCCATGCTGACAACGCCATCTCATATCAGCTTGATGACTTCCCTTTATCCGCGAGACCATGGTGTTTATCACAACGAAGGTGGAGTTGATGGCAAAGCTGATTCATTGGCCAAGAAACTATCTGATGCTGGGTACTTCAATGCCGCAGTTATCGGCTTCCCCCATCTCAATCCCAATGTATCCAACCTAGGACTCGGATTTTCTAAAATCATTGAAGCGACCCGAGAAAACCGGACAGCTTCTGAAACCGTTGAACTTGGCATGGATATTTTAAAAAATCGCCCAACGGACAAACCATTTTTTATGTGGCTTCACATGGTGGATCCCCATGCCCCCTACGAACAATTTCAGCCAGGAGACCACCGCGACCGCCTCTTAAGTCCATCTGTTCCTATGGCTCGAGCCATCAAAGCGGCCCCAGGATTTCAAAAGAACAATCCCTGGTTCAAAAAGACCTTCAAAAAACACAAAACAACCCAACCTTTGCTGGAGCATTACAATGATGAAGTCCTGGAGGTCGACGTCGGCCTTGGCAAGCTGATTGAAGCGCTCAAGGCACAAAATCTCTGGGATAACACGGCTATTGTCTTCACCAGCGACCACGGCGAGAACCTAGGCGAGCGAGAACTTTATTTTCATCATGGCGGTCTCTACGATGCGGCAATCGGTGTTCCCCTGGTCATCCGAATTCCCGGAGCGCCTCCCGTAAAAAGTCCCGTTCTCACCCAAACCGTAGATATCGCTCCAACCATTATGGGGCTGCTTGGCCTCGAAAGTTGGCCTGACGCCCGAGGGCAAAACCTACAAGCGGTTATCGCTGGGGAACAAGAGCCTGCCCCGTACGTCTTTGCAGACCATCTTTACGCTCAACAAGCGGCAGTGCGCTCAAAATCTCACACACTCATTTACCACCGGAAAAACACACGCCAATTTCCCTCCTATGCCATTAAAAAAGGTAAATATGAGTTTTTTGAACGTGGCTTAGAAGGCAAAGAAACCCAAGCTGTGCCTCTTTCAGACCCCGCGGCCGAGGACCTCAAGAAGGTCCTCAAGGATTATTTAGCCAATAAGCAAGTCTGGCAGGCTCAAAAGGCGATTAAACAAGATATGGAATCGCTCAAAGCTCTTGGATACATTGAATAATTTTCGCTGGCGGTCGATAAACCACCACGACCACTTATGTCAGGAATAGCCCTGGCAAGAGTACCTTGATTCAGGATAACATGGAGCCAGAGCAGAGAGTTTAGCTCAGAAAAGTCGCTCAACACTCACGCGTACGATGAAGGAAACGACGTGAAACAAGTTCGTGCATCGTTGGTACCTGTATCATCCCCGGACAATAAAGCCGGCGCCCCTATTCTTCTCAAGCGCAACCTTGAAACTCTGGGACGCTCGCCCGCGAACACCATTCCATTACAAGATCCGCTTATATCCAAAACCCATGCCAAAATCGTTCGTAAGGGAGATACGTTTCATCTTGTGGACCTCCACAGCTCCAATGGCTCCTACGTAAACGAGCGTCCCATTGCCAGCTGTCAGCTGCATAACGGAGATGAGATTTCGATCGGCCGCAGTAAATTCACATTCTCAGTGCGAGAAATGGCGGAAATCAGTTTTGAGGACAATTCCCAAGCGCTTGGTACCCAAGTTCTTAAGGCTTCATCCATCGACGAGCTGATCAAAGGTCTTCATGTTGAGCAGGCGAAACAAAACGACCTCACCTTTGGCAGACTTCAAGCTACGCTCCAGGCGCTGAGCGAGTTGAGTCAAATCAATAATATCGAACTTTTATGTGAAAAGATTCTTGAATTCACCAAAGACGTCCTAAAGCCAGAGCGTGGCATGGTTCTGCTTTATGAATCTGACGAGGCCAAAAGCTTAAAGCTCACGGCCTCCATCGGAGCCACCGAAAATACGGAAAGCCTCAATCTTAGTCGAACCATCGTTGATGCTGCGGTTGAAAACCGTTCGGGAATTCTCGCGGCCGATGTTCAATCTGATGAACGGTTCGCTGAGGCCAAAAGTGTCATGGCCAGTGGCATGCGCTCGGTGATGTGCGTTCCGCTCTTAGATAAGTCACAGGTTTTCGGTATCGCCCTTCTCTCCCACAGTGGACAAATTGGTGCCTTTACGCCCGCGGACTTAGACTTATTTACCGCAATAGCAACAGGTGCCGGGATGGCCCTAGCCAACGCCCACATGGCATTACGCTTAGCGCGAGCCGCCCAAACGCGACAATCTCTCGAACGATTTCTTTCCCCTGTATTGGTTGAACAAGTTATCAACAATCAAGTCAGCTTAAAGCGCGGTGGCAACGAGCAAGAAGTCACGGTCATGTTCGCAGACATCAGAGGGTTTACCAGTCTCACCGAGAGAAGCCAGGCCCGTGACGTCGTCGTTCTGCTCAACGAGTATTTCGACAGAATGGTGGAAGTGATTTTCCATCACGATGGGATTCTCGATAAATTCATTGGCGATGCCATCATGGCGCTCTGGGGACCACCCACCTCGAAGCCCGATGATGCAAGCAAAGCCTTTCGGGCAGCCATCGCCATGCAAAAAGAGCTCTTCTTGTTGAACCAGGAAAGAAAAGCGCGCGGAGAAAACCCCATAGAAATCGGCATTGGCTTGGCCAGCGGGATATGCGTAGCCGGAAACATCGGCGCCAGACGCCGTATGGAGTACACCGTTATTGGTGACGCCGTGAACTTGTCGAGTCGTCTCTCTGCCATTGCCGAGGCAGGAGAAGTCATTTGTGATGCCGAAACATTTAAGCGAGTTGGCTCACCCAGTGACGCCATTGAGCTACCGCCCACCGAAGTTAAAGGCAAAGAGAAGCCGGTTAAACTTTACAAGGCATGGAGCAGTGAGCAGGCCACATATCCTGATGTTGCCATCGACCCCATTACCCAAGCTTAGAATCCTCCCTTCTTGCGCTGTGATCTCCATCACACTCTGATTTTAAAATGATCATTCTCGTGTGACGCCCGTCACACTTGTCAGAAAAATCGCACATTTAGCGAATATCGAAATGACTTTTTTAAACCAGAATTCATGTCACTGGACTAAGACCACTACGCAGTTTGCACCGGAGGAGATGGCAATGCTTCAAGCTTTAGTACAACCCACAACACAGAAAAAATCGTCCCAATCAACGAGCGCCTCAAAAAACTCAAAGCGCCTCCAACTTGCACCGGTCTGCGTCGGTCCATACCGAATCGTGGCGCTTCCCAAAGGCGACGTTCAAATCACCTTTGCCCACGCCAACCAGAATCGCTCACTCACCGTATCCAAAGGCGGCTGTAAAATAGAGAAAGCTCCGATTGCAGCGCTCGATTTGGCGGATGTGGAGGCACTCTTCTCGGCATTACGAGCTGATGAACTACCCGAACGAAGCCGTCACAGCGTCTACGCGTATTTAAAATATCAAGCATCTGCCCTCGCTCCAGAATCACTGGCCCAATGGTGCATGTTTGTCGCAAACGACCAAGGGAAAATGAATATCGAAGACTTAAAAGACTGCGCACACTCGCTTGGCCGCTACGACGCGATGGCGCAAACCTGGCTCACCCATTTGGTGGATTCATTCTACACCAACAGCCAAAAGTCTTAATTAATAAAATCAGGGGAACAGGAATCAGATATGACAAGCACACAACTTAATCCTAATCGCTCTTTCACACCGGAACTTCTTCGACACTTAGATGCCCTTGATGGCACTGGCGATGGCATTCTGGACCTAACGCGTACGGACGTGCAAGAAGCACTTCAAGCAGCCGGCATTACCGATATCAATTCTCTTGATAAATGGGACGGTAGCCGAACGCGTGGAAAACTCAACCTGATGAATATCCGAAACCCAGAAGGGGCTCGTGATGGATTCAGCTCTCGAAATACCCATTTTCAAAACAGAACACAGGCTGAAACCCGCGCTCAAGTCTTTTCAACTGTTGTTGATGCACGCAGCGAGTTCGCACAAGCTGCTCTTGCAGAGACATTGGCGGATGCAGGTAATTGGAGAGACCTTTCCCGTTCAGAGTACAACACGTTCTTCAATAGCCGTGGTTACGACAAGAATGCGAACACCTTAACACGTCAGTTAAGCCAGCTAAGGGAGATGCGTTCAGAATCAACCGACCCACAGCTGACCAAAACCGTGGATGCTTACATCGAATTTCTTGAGCACATCAATCAGTCGACCTCACCCAACCGTGAAACGCGCCAAGAGCAGAGTGCTCGAGGCCTTGAATTGCTCGCCAAAGCCCGTACCGAAGCGGCTGCTCTCAATGAGCCATTCACCCATCTGCGGGCAAGTCTGCTCGAAGGTGCACAG
>CAZZDT010000296.1:0-5393 GCA_964652435.1 uncultured Bdellovibrionales bacterium | reverse complement strand
ATAAGAGAAAGCCCCGCCTCTCCGTCTACAGCTTCGACGATTTCGTGGTCACCGAACCCTGCTTGCTTGAGAGTGCGCTTGATGAGGTTTCTCATCGGCTTACTGTCTTCAATTATCATAATGGTCATATGTGTTACCTACTTAATGCGCCTAATCGAGTTAACTTGCCGCGATTAATGGCATTACCATTTTAAAGGTACTGCCTTTGCCTAAATTTGTAGCAATCTCGATCCTGCCACCTAATGATTCAATATCTCTTCGAACAACGTCCATGCCGACCCCACGTCCGGAGATCGACGTGACCTGAGCCGCAGTTGAGAAACCCGGATGAAAAATCAAAGCGAGAATTTCTGGCTCCGCCATGTCTTGATTTTCCTCAACCAAGCCCTGCTTCAGCGCTTTGTTGAAGATAGCGTCTTTATCGATTCCCTTACCGTCGTCAGATATCTCTACAATGACCTCTTTCTCGTCATTGTATGCATTGATGGTAATGGTACCCAGCGGTGGCTTGCCCACGTCTTTACGCCCCTCAGGGCTTTCTAGGCCGTGGTCGACTGCGTTACGAACCATGTGAACCAATGGTGCACTTACGGCTTCGGCCATCTTTCGATCCACCTTGGTGTCATCGCCATGCACCACCAGCTTAACAAGCTTCTCCGTTTTCTTCGCCAAGTCGCGAACCATTCGACTCATCTTGGTAAAGACGGGTTTCAGCTCAACCATTCTCAGACGGGCACTGATCTCATGGATATCCGTGGAGACGCCCGCAAGCTCCTCAAACGCTTGAGCGACCGGACCGCTTAGCTCTGCACCTGACTCAGCCACATTCTTTTGCGCCTCATTCAATTTGAGACAAAGAGCCTCAAGTTGATTCAGAAGTTCCATATCAACCTTAACCGTCTCTTTGGTCTTCTTGGCTGACTTCTGTGGCGAATCCGCATCATCAGTTTGAGCCGCGGTCTTAACTTCCGGCAAATCAATCGGCGTAAAGGCTTTGCCGTTCTCAAGAGCAACGAGCAAACCGTCAACCGTCGACACCGCCCACTTAACGAAGATTTCGGGCTCCTCAACATCTCCGTTGATCACCAGCTGCATAATCTCGTGGCACTTCGTTACGCCTTCTCGCAATGAACCATCGGCCCACTGAGGCATACTTTCACCGAGTTCCTCTAGCAATGAGAGTGCCTCAGCCAAAAGCCACAAGTTTAACCCTTGGGGCTCCGCTGAATCGCCTCCGCCGCCAGGAATCTCCTCGCCCCGCCGTACCGCCTCAAGTCGTTCAATAAGTACCGGCACCTCATCGAAGCGAATCAAGGAAACACTTTCATCAACCGCGTATTTCACTTCGTCGAGCAGTTTTCGTAGCAAATCATTTGAGTCCATACAGACATCAATAACGCCGCCCTTAAATGCATACTTATCGCTGCGGCAGTCCGAAAGAACTTCTTCTGTGATGTGTGTCAAATTGGTAATATCGTCAAGGTCACAACAACTCGCTACACCTTTAATCGAGTGAACTTTGCGGAACACTTCATTCAGATGCTCTGGGTCTTCCGACCCTTGCTGCAGTTCGACTAAAACTTCCTCAATACGCTCAACCTCGTCGTAGCTCTCATCAAGGAATTCCACCAAGAGTTCGATGTCTTCTTCGTCGCGTTCCTCTTTGGTTCGTTCTTGGCTGGCAGCTGGAGCCGCCGACTCGACCACCTCCGGTGCACCACCCGAAATTGCCGCTGATGGTGATACTTGACCATCGCGAACCGCTTCAAGGCGCTCAACCAGTGGTTCAACTTCAGGGAACCGCCGAACTTCACGGCCGTCGTTAACGGCCACTTTGACTGCATCCAGCAATAACCGAAGAAGGTCGTTGGATTCGAGTACGACGTCTAGGACGTTGCCAGCAACCTTCAGTTTGTCCTCACGACAATCTGAAAGAACCTCCTCGGTAATGTGCGTTAACCGTGTAATGTCGTCCAAGTCACAACAGCTCGCCACGCCCTTGATCGAGTGAACCTTTCGAAACATCTCGTTGACATAATCAGGATCACTCGCTCCACCCTGAATCTCGCCTAAAATTTCTTCAATCCGGTCGATTTCGTCGTAACCTTCATCAAGGAACTCCACCAAAAGTTCAACATCCTCTTCGTCTCGCTCAACCACCGCCAACTCTTGTTCAGGCTCACTGCTGGCTGACTCATCGCCACCACCTGCTTCTTCAAGCACGGCCACAATCTCGCTCATGAGCGCTTTGGATGTTCGCTCACTCCAAACAAAGAAGATCTCGCCATCCATATCGGCACTGCTTAAGGCGCGACCCACGAGTGGTATCTTTCGAGTGGCAAATTTTGCACACTCATCACCTTCAAGAAAAAGTGGAATCGTTCCCGTAGACTTATCGCCCGAGCCAACAGACTTCTTGATGGCACCGGCTGTCATATTCACGAGCTCACCGAGGGCATCAACGACTTCTTCGGCCGTCGGCTCTTCATCGTGCTCCATAACATAGATAGCTCGAGTTAAGCTCTTGCATCCGTTCTCGCAGCCAAAAAGCGCCAAGTCCCAAACACCGTCATCCCGAATAACGCTGATTCGGCCCCCGAACTTCATAGACGTCGGATCAAACTCGACGTAATCCCCTTTTGGCTCAAGGGTGAGCATAAACATCGTCTCGCAAGCCTTGAGTAATCCCTCAAGTGCAAGTTCCCTCGGCTTGTCTAATTGCAAGTCTCTACCCCATTTTTCATTTAAGATAACGCGTCAACGACACGCCCCCACCCTAAATTTTTATTGCCATCTCTAACGGCGGTCAACCTGTACGCTCGCTTCCTGCGACCATCAACACACGTTGACCTTCATCCACCCACATCAACTTACCAAGTGTCCTATTGTGGATTACCGCCAGCGTTACCATCGTTGCTTCCTGGCTGACCTTCCCCGGCGGCTGGCTGACCACCCGGCGGAGTTCTCACGGAATCGGCTCCCGAGTTGCTGGAATCGGCCTCTGCCGCCTTACGCTCCCTTGCCTCTCGTTCTTTCTTTTTAATTCGAATCTTAGCCGTGGCCCAAGTCGCTGCACTGTCCTCATCATCGTTACGCTCTGCCAAGCTCATTAACTGATTGACGGGACGAAGATCGTCAGGGCGATTCGCCTGTAAAGTTTCCGCAAGGGTCCGGGCTTTATCGGTATTTCCGCGACGGTCCACCAGGTCTATCCAAGCCAAAACCGTCTCAATGGGATCCGTTGCACCTGGCTGATTCCATAAGAGAGACTCCAAGGCTGACTCGGCCTTATCCAGCTTGCCACTTGTGGTATGGGCACGAGCTAAATCAAGCTGAAGCTCAGGTGTCATAAACTTCCGGCTCAACTGCTCCAGTCGCCCCAGCCCAGGGTTAGGTGTATTGAGTTTTTCCCGAGCATAAAGAGCATACGCATTCTTTGAACGTCCCTTGGTGGCTCTCCTGAGGCTTTTCTTCGCTTGCTTGGCCTTGCCTTTCGCAAGCGCTATTTCGGCATCCGTCATATGCATCCAAGGAGTACCTCGAATCCCCGGCCGTGACCGCAGCTTTGAGTAAGTTTCCGAGGCCAGCTTCACGTTGCCCTGACGAATCAACCAACGGACCCTTTCAAGCACGACCCTTCCCTGATCTTCACCACCGCCGAGCATACCTGAGTTTTGACTCAAAAGCGGCACAGGGTCTGAGCCACTTGCTTCTGCAAGATTTGCATTCGCGATAATCGCTGCCGATGGACTATTGCCCGTAAGCCCAAGTTTGGCTGCCTCATAAGCCTTATTAAAATCCGCCCGATGCAAGTGCCCACCGGTCACCAGATTCACAAACGCCGTGCGTCGCCCGGGCGAGACTGTGTCCAAGGCGGAAACGGATTGAAAGGGCTCGAGCAACTCACTCTGTTTGTCAAACAACCCACGCGCCATAAGAAGCTCGCTGGCGCGGACGACACTATCAAGGTCACCTGCTTTGGTTACCTCTTCGACAAGTTCCGTGGACCACTCGCTATGGTCCTTGGTCGTCTTCGAAACCAAGGAAGCGCGCAGCAACCGTGCATCGATCATACCCGGGTTTTTCATCAGCGCATCATCCAAGAGCTGGATAATCTTATCAGCTCCACCGCGCGGCTTTTGACTGAGAGCCAAAACCAAAAGCATCTGAGGCGATTCTTTCCCCTCGGTGACCGATAACCGATTAATAAGCTTTCGAGCCTTGTTGCCCTTGCCTTGAAGGACCAAAGAACCGGCCGCGGCAGCCAAGCCCATGGGTCCATATTCTTCGCTATTGAGGCGCTTAGGCGCTGTAGCGATCAGCTGCTTCCGAGCCACGGGATCATTGTATGCATAGGCCAGGCGAAACCTTGCCCAGAGCAATAAGCTTTTATTCGCCTGAGGTCCGGCATTGATGAGTTCGTCGGTCTGGGCCCGTAAATTTCCATAGGTAAGACCATCCACATTGTCAGCAGATATCTTTTTAACCGTATTTGCCTTCTTCTCTTCTTGAGCGCCAAGCATCTCACTTAGGTCAACCGTGGGCTGATTAGACTCTTCGTCCCCACCGGCTTCACGGTTTTCCCAAAATTTCTTATCGGTTTCCGGCCGGGCCTTGTCGCCCAAGAGTGGCCCAAACAAAACATCCCGCCAGATTATCAATGGCGCCACGAGAAGCGTTAACAGTACCGCCAGTCGTATATTCCTTGCCTTACGAAGTCGTGCTTCCTCATCCGGATCTACCTCTGGGACCTCAGCGGATTCCTCGAGAAACTCTTCTCCTTCCCGATCCCGAACGCCGACACCACGGCGGATATCATCGCGCTGCTCGTGGATAATCTGCACTTGACGCCGCCTTGCTTGCTCCTGCGCAATGGACGGGCCGCCCTGACCACCACCCGGCGGGTAAGCTGAGGGTTGACTCGTTTGCTCAATAGCAGCGGACGGAGTCGCGGGACTTGCGGAGCCTTTCGAGAAGAGCTTCTTCATTCCTGAGAAGAAAGGACTCACAACCCGAACGACGATTGGCCCCTTAGGCTTTGCCGGTTTTTGTGGCGGCCGTTTCGGTGGCGCCGAATGCGTATCTCTTTGGAACGCCATTGTTGGCTGTTCATCAGGATGGGCCGCATCCATCGAGGAGCCACCTCGACGCAATTTCACGGTAACCTCTTGAGGTTCATCACCCCCACCGCCACCGCCGCCCATGTAATTCCCCGACGGTGCTGATATCCCTCCGCTTCGCATATCCAGGCGTGGCCGGTCCGGCTCGCGAAATGTCTTGCGGGGCGCCGGTGCTTCTGGCGCAGCGGGCTCTGGTACTCGAGACGTCGGCCTTGGCGCAGGCGGCGCTTCTGGCTGACCAGACGGTGCCCCCGACTGCTCATGCACCACCTC
>CAZZDT010000295.1:0-5396 GCA_964652435.1 uncultured Bdellovibrionales bacterium | reverse complement strand
CCGCCAATTCTTTTTCAAGCTGATTGACCTCGGGGCCAAGAATAAACTGGCCACTGTCGAGTATACGAGCGCAGGTGTCTTTGAGTTCCTGGCTGCACGCGTCTGAAATTCTCGTGGTATCAAGCAGAGGTACGCTGGTTATGTGAGACAACCTGGAGGCCTTTCGTTTGTTTACTGGGGCTCATAATTGGATACGCGAATTTTCGCAACCTGTCATGGACTGGCTGCCAGTTGCTGATAGAGTGCAACAAGTTTCGGGCCCCAAATATCCGTGGAGTAGGACTTTTCGACAGTTTTTCGGCCTGCGCGACCCATGGACTCTCGCAGGGAAGTGTCGCTTAACAGTTGTTGAATTGCGTGAGACCATTCACTTGGCCGGGACACAAGGATGCCGTTTTGGCCATCTTGGATAATGGTCTTATTGACGCCGATGTCTGAGGCGACGACCGGTACCCCGGCGGCCATGTACTGTAAGATTTTGAGTCCGCACTTGCCACGGGCGAACTCGGTTGAGGGCAAAGGCATAATGCCGATATCGAATCCTTGTATGACTTCTGCCTCAATCTCTGAGGACCAAGCAGTAAAGAGTGTCGGAAGCTCAAGGCGACCCGGCTGACCGCTTAGGATATGCAGGCGGGCGCCATATGGATTCATGGCAGTCCTGAGTTCAGGCGCGACCTCAGCCACGTAAGGGAGATTGCTGCTGAGACCAACCCAGCCGATTTCAGCCAACGAACCGAGCTCATAATTGTCTTTGGCCTTATATAGATTGGGGTCGACGCAGGTGGGGACAACATGGACCTGGCTTTGATGTTGAGATGCCCACTGAGCAAGGTGCGCATTGCCGGCGATAACAAATGACGCGTTTTTTACGAGCCTGGGATATTTGTCGATTCGGCCAGGCGAGAGGTAGATGGCATCGTCAAACTCAACCCCATACCCGCCACAGCGTCTTAAAAGATAATTCTCGAGAAAGCCGGGAATCTTCGGGAATAACTCTCGTTCTACAACAACAAGATCAGCGTCTCGAAGGGGTGCCAATTGTTTCATGCGGCGCAGGAGGCCCGTTGCGCCAGCCCGAAGCCGGGTGAATCGTCTTTTGTTTCCCGAGTAGTATTCGGCCCGCAACCATTCGTCTTCTAGAGCCGGGAGAATTTCCAGGCGAATCCCAGCATCGGCAAAAAAACTCTGAAATTGATAGATTCGATAACGACTCGCAGGGCCCATGGGGCTGGTGGACGCAAGGTATACGACACGCATCAACTTACCACCCCGGGGTCACGTCTTTCACCGGTGACGTGGTGTAAAATGTCCGCTACGAGAAAAAGAGAGCCGGTCACCAATACCAAGCCACCATCGCGACATGCAGCTTCGCTTGCGGCATTGAAGGCGGCAGCCGGCCCTGGATAAGTCGGTATTCGCGAGTTCAGGCTTTTGAGGGATTCTTCGCTGAGGCTTTTTCCTACCGAGGAGGGACAAAGGTAAACGAAAGGCGTGTTTTCGACCAGAGTGTCAATCATGTTCCCAGCATCCTTCGTGTGGATGGCCGAAAAAACGATATGGAGGGGCTGATTGTTTCGGTCCTTCAGCGTGTCCATTAAAGCCTGAAGCGCGTGGGGATTATGGGCACCGTCAAGAATAACCTGACAATCGTGGTTCAAGGACTGAAATCTGCCGGGCCATTGCCAATGCGCTAAAGCTTGCTCGAGATGACGAAGCCCCATATCAAAACCGGCCTTTGTTAGGAGAGGCAGCGCGTGGGCAACCGTATTGATATTGCAAGCTTGGTAGTCGGGACCTTTGTAGCTGAATGATTTTGTTGCTTTGTCGGCTTGAATCGTAAGCGTTTCGGCGGTTCGGGAGTACTCGCTGCATGAGTGCAGGGTCGTGTTGAGCCCATGACAGGTTTTTTCGAGCACGGCTTGGGCCTCAGGCTTTTGTTTTGCGGACAATGCGGGCGCTGTAGCGGTAATGATCCCGGCCTTTTCAGAGGCTATTTCGGCCAACGTGTTCCCAAGAATGTGTACATGGTCCATGGCGATAGGCGTGATGATGCTCAGGGTTTTGTCGACCACATTGGTGCTGTCCAAGCGGCCCCCAAGTCCTACTTCCATTACGGCAATTTGTACCCCGGCATCGGCGAAGGCCATCAGTGCCATGGCGGTAGTCACCTCGAAGAATGTTGGCAGGGCATCGCATGCAGCTTCAACGCTTCGAATGGTTTCGTAGTATTCGAGTACACGGTCCTGGCTCAACTCGATGCCATCAATCTTAATGCGTTCCGTAAACCGAAGAAGGTGCGGCGATGTGTAGAGCCCGGTCCGGTGCCCAGCCTCTTGGCACACCGTGGCCAGTAGGGACGAGGTGGAGCCTTTGCCATTGGTCCCGGCAACCACCACATGCTTCATCTTACGCTCGGGGTTGCCCAGAGCATCGAGAAGCTGTTGTGTGTTGTCTAGACCTAGCTTAATGCCTTGTGTGGTTCGCTGATAAAGGTCTTGAAGCGCTAAAGAATAGCGCTCTTGTTCTGTGGTCATTTGGTCGTCATGGTGAATACGCCGTCCCAATCTGGACCAGGAGGCTGGTTGCGCATTGCTTCGCAGCGGCTAATGTAGACGCCTGATGTGAAATCCTCCGGCTTCAGGGTGCGCACGTGATTAAAGAGCTTAATCGCATCTTCCCATTTTTGCTCGCGATAGTATCCCAGCGCCTCATGGAAATTATCCATCACCTGACGGTGGTTTTCAGTGGGGGTTCCGGAACCGAGAAGCTCATAAATCTTCACCGGTTCGCGCTTGCCTTTTACCCTTACCGCATCAAGCTCACGGGCATAGATGGCATCTTTGGCATAATTATACGTGTATTCTGAAATGATAATATTGGTGCCGTATTGCTTGTTGATACCTTCCAAGCGGGAACCAAGGTTTACGTTGTCGCCCATGACCGTGTAGTCGAAACGAACCTTTGACCCCATGTTTCCTACTGACATAGGGCCCGTATTGATCCCGATTCCAATATCCAGCTCCGGTAGACCCTGTTCGTGCCATCGCGGGTGAAGCTCCGCCAGTTTCTCCATCATTTCAAGGCCCGTAAGGCAGGACCGTGCCGCGTGATCCGGGTGAGCCATGGGTGCACCGAATATCGCCATAATGGCATCGCCCATATACTTGTCCAGCGTGCCTTCATGCTTGAAGACGATATTGGTCATCGGTGTGAGATATTCATTCAGAAGAGCCGTTAGCTTTTCCGGTGCCAGTCGCTCGCTGATGGTGGTAAAGCCGCGAATATCACTGAAGAGAACCGTGCAAACCCGTTTCTCGCCACCCAGAGACAGCTTGCTTGGGTCATCGAGAACTTCGTCTACAACACTTTTGCTGAGGTAAAACTGAAATGCATTCTTGATCTGACGTTTTTCCTTACCTTCGGTGAAATAGCCATAAATGGTTACGCCTAGGTAAAGAAACAAGAGTTGTATGGTCGGGAAGACAAGAAGCATCCAATGGCCGTTCGGGAAGATCCAGGCGGTATCAAACACGTACAGTGCGAGTGCGGTGAAGAGGGTTGCAATGAGTCCCATAAAAGGTGAGAGGCGGGGCAGTATCAATGCAAACACTAGGCCCAGAAAGAGGTAGCCAAGTGCTTCTAGCAGGGCCACACCGTACCAGCGCTCTAAATAATTCGCATCGAGCATATTTTGAGTCGCCATGGCGTGAATATAGACACCAGGGCTGGCGGGATTAAATGGGTTGGGTCGTAGGTCGTATCCGCCGACAGCAGTCATGCCCACAAAGACTACTTTGTCTTTATAGGAACTCGGATCAAGCTTACCGTTGATGATGTCTTTGACTGAAAAAAGAGGGAAGTAGTCGGCGGGGTCTTTGTAGTAGTTGATGAGTTGCATGCCCTGGTCATTGGTTGGCACAGGCTTGTCGCCTCCGAACTCTGCACCAGAGAGAGAGTTCGGGACCAGTTCGCCCTTGAGGGGCTGAATCTCATAATCGAAATAGAGTGATGCCGCCTTGAGTGCGAGTGCTGGATACAGTTCGTTGTTGTACTTATAGAAGAGGCGAAGTTGGCGTAGAGGACCATCCGGATCCGGCGTAGCATTGAAGTAGCCGAAGTTCTTTGTTGCCTTCGACAAAATATCAATAGGCGATTGGACCGCTAAGATATCTCCTCCTCGCCAAAGGTCTGTCATATCGATGTCGAGCGCTGGCTCTGAAGAAATGACGACGTTGTCTCCTACTTGAAGCTCCGTGGAGTCGTATACCGTATTGATGGCTGAGGGTTTAATCCGGGCGAGTTGCAATGGGATTTCTTTTGGGTCGACGCCTTCAATATAGCGTTGCTCAAAATAGCAGATGTAACCCAGGATTGTTTGCGGGCTATTGGCGATGGCAGCTGCCAGAGCCACATCAGGGGACACTGACGTAAGATCTTCCTTGAGCGCATCGTAAAAGTCGCCCGATTGCTTCTTCACTTCGTTTAGACTTTCTTGGGAAGCCAGTAGCGCTTTTTGAGTTGAGCGCTCAAGCGCCTGCAGGGAAGCAAGGGTTTTTCGAAGCTTCGCATTAAGGGAGCCTCTTGCTTGGCCTAGGTCTGCCTTAATGGATGCGATGCTGGCCTTGAGGTCCTCTTGGTTTTGATTGAGCTGCTGAAGGCCCGAGTCCAGTGTTTTCATATCGTCGGAAGCCGGCAAGAGGTTCGATGCTTCGTAGATCTTCTGATAGTGCCTCAGGTTCTGATAGCGGGCGTCGCGAGCCTCATCCGTGAAAGCGATGTCAAATGCGATGACTTTTGCTCCACCAAGGGTTAGCTGATTGATCAGGTCGGCCATGACGTTTCTGTTCCAGGGCCATGCTCCAAATTCATCCAGCGAACTCTCATCGATCGCTGCAATAACAACCTTAGGCGGCGGCAATGTTTCCGGGGTGTTGGTTTGAAATTTGAAATTCAGCATGCTGCGGTCGAGCGTGCGTAAGGGACCGGTTTGTGAAAACCAGCCTTCGTCAAACATGCCGGTTTCGATTGTCACGTGGGTTAATGCGAATACCAATGAAATCGCCATCGATATAACGACTGGAATCGACTTTTTCACGTGACTCTCCTTGTGGGTGGTCCGCCTTCGATAGGTTGGCGTTATCTTAGCTTTATTTCGGGATAAAATAAAATCTTGCCATCATCACTTGCGGCTATCCCATTCTTGGCGATACCGATCAACTATGACCATCCAAAAGCCCACAGATATCGCGCAAGGAAAACTTAGGGGTTTTCAGGGCCTCGGTTTTACGGCTCGGCCACTCGCGTTAGCATACTCTGCTTGGATTAGGGTCCGCCGGATTCTTTATGATTATCGTATTTTAAAAGTTAGCCCAACGCCTGTGATTACTGTTTCC
>CAZZDT010000294.1:0-5401 GCA_964652435.1 uncultured Bdellovibrionales bacterium | reverse complement strand
TGATTGCCATCATCAATGTTTTGGTCACCAGACGCATACACCGCATCAAAAACGCCGCCATAATTGCCACGGTCAAGAGCGATACGACCGGCCGCCGCAAATTGTGCTACATCATGCTCTGGAAATGCTGGTGAACCGGCAATGGAGGTGGTCCCTGTAATATAGGCAAGCTCCGTCTCGGCTTTGAGAGTTCCAAGGGCCTCAATGTGCGTCTTGGCTCTTGCGGTAGCATCAATCACCCAAACATTCGTTTCACCACCGCGCCAATCGGTTTGGCTTCGACGGGCAACGTAAACACCGGCTCCCCAGGGCTTTTTGTGCCCGATGATCAAAGCTCCCGAAAATTGCTCTGCTTGATCGCCGATAGCCAAGTCCGGATTTTCTGGGTTCAATTCCTGAGCGGTCAAAAGTGCATCATCGTCGATGACTTGGTCATAGTTGAAAGCGGCCAAGAAGCCCCAGTCGCCATAAGGTCCGGTAGCAATGCTGCCCCGCAACACCCGGTCTCCCCCGCGCGGGTCCGTGAACCTCGCACTTCCAGGTGTCCAGTGCTGAGCACCATTGTTTGCTACCAAACCCATCCCCCAATGACTGGTTGTGATACCACCACCTAGATGAAGGTAGCGGTCGAATGCGAAACGAGCCCAAGCTTTACGAATTTGCTGACCTGTGGTGGCTGTAGCGGGCAATCCCGCGCCCAAAACACCCGGCGTAAATCCGAGGTCTCCACTATATACGTCATGTTCATAATCGATGACCAAGTTGACAATTTTAAGGGCTCGACCGGTATTAAGACTTAAGCCCACTCTGGCCTGAGGAGCTACATTTACACCGCTTCCAATCTCGGTGCGATCCTTGTCCAGTGGATATCGAGTCGTGGATTCCACCCGGCTGGTCATGCTGAGAGGCAACGATAATTGAACATCATCCCAAGCAAAACTTAGAAGTGGCTTATACTCAGAAACGCTCAAAACCGCTGGAGAAGCGCTCTCTGTTACTTTTGCCTCGCGTACAACTTCCGAATTTGCCCAAACGGGGCCAGCCATGAGCCCAAGGCTCATAACGCAAATTAGTCGAATCATCTTGATCCCCCCAGGATGCTGATGGTGTCTTGACCCATGTAGGTCGATGTCAGCGTTTGTAATGACCGCGACCCAACTTTGTAAAGCAAAAAAACATGATTATTGGACTCACCAATACATTTATAAGGTTCGAAAATGAGCCGTTTTCCGAGTGTTTTTGGAGGGACCAATTCTGCGAAATCACTGGTCTGCCCCAAAAAACCAAATGGTTTCAATGGATCTTCTTTCAGACCGATAGAGCGCGAAAAGCGGGTTTTCAGCAGCTCAACCCCGCCCGAGCCGCCCAATTGAAAGGATCCAACGTCAAAAGCGCAGAAAGTCTTGTCTAATAAGGGTTTGATGGTTTGACGCCGCGGGCCCCCGCTGGCATAGCGGGTCTTTAATTGCCGGAGGTATCCATGCGTTTTGAAAACGTCTCAATTGTCAGCCTTGCCCACGTGGATGGACCCATCCGCATGCCATCTTCCGAGATTGAAGCGCGAATCAAGCCCACCATGGACCGGCTTGGTATCCGGCAAGGTCTACTGCAGCACCTATCCGGTATTCATGAGCGCAAATTCTGGCCAGAAGACGTTCAGCCCAGTGAGTGTGCAACTTTGGCGGCCAAAGAAGCCATCGCCAAAAGTGGCGTCGATCCCAAGCGTATCGGAATCCTCATCAACACATCGGTATGCCGCGACTACATCGAACCTTCCACCGCCTGCTTGGTGCACGGAAACCTCGGTCTGCCCGCTGAGTGCATGAACTTTGACCTCGGCAATGCTTGTTTGGGATTTCTCAACGGCATGGACATGGTTGGAAACATGATTGAGCGTGGACAAATCGATTACGGGCTCGTGGTAGACGGCGAAAACAGCATCAATGTTGTTGAAGCTACCCTGAAACGACTTCAGGAACCTGACTGTGATGAAGAGCGCTTTCGCAATAACTTCGCTACTTTGACCCTAGGCTCCGGTGGTGTGGCCATGCTCCTTGGACGCTCTGACCTTTGTGAAGAAGTTCACGCATTCAAGGGCGGCGTCAATCTGGCCGCAAGCCAGCACAACCGACTTTGCCTCGGTCAAGTGGATGGAATGGTCACCGATACCAAAAAACTCTTGTTCGCGGGTATCGAATTGGCCAACCAGTGCCTCAATCGCGCAAAGCAAGAGATGGGTTGGGTTCTAGACGACCTCGATGAATTGATCCTGCACCAAGTGAGTAAAGTTCACACGGAACAATTGGCCGCGACCCTCGGACTGTCCATGGATAAAATTTTCCGACTCTACCCTGAGTTCGGGAACATTGGCCCGGCATCTGTGCCGATTGTTCTCTCAAAAGTAATCGAAGCAGGCCGCGTGAAGTCAGGAGACCGAATCGCATTGATGGGTATCGGCAGTGGACTCAACTGCACCATGGCGGAAGTGGTTTGGTGATTTATGAATGCGCAAATCGACATTGCCAAAGAGCTTTATCCCTTTGAAGGAAACTACCTTAAACTTGGTGAGCACCAATACCATTACCTCGATGAGGGTGAAGGCCACCCCGTGGTCATGGTTCATGGTAACCCTTCTTGGTCTTTCTATTATCGAAATCTAGCGCAGGTTTTACGTAGCACCCATCGGGTTATTGTGCCGGACCACATTGGCATGGGGCTTTCCGACAAACCTTCAGACGATGCCTATGGTTACCATCTTGAGCAACGGGTTGATGACCTGGACGCACTCCTGAACCATCTCAAAATCGATTCCAAAATTACCCTGGTGGTTCATGATTGGGGCGGAATGATCGGTATGGCTTACGCCACCCGTTATCCAGACCGCATTTCAAGATTGGTTATCTTGAACACTGGCGCGTTCCATCTTCCCCAAACCAAAGCGCTGCCGTGGCAACTCAAGCTTGCTCGCGACAGCTCCATTGGCGGTTTCTTAGTGCGTGGGTTCAACGCGTTTAGCCGAGGCGCAACCATCGTTGGCTGCACCCGCAACCCAATGCCCAAGAACATTGTGAAAGCCTACACTGCTCCCTACAATACATGGGGCAATCGAATCGCGACCTTACGCTTTGTGCAAGACATTCCCTTGGTCCCGGAAGACAAGGGCTATGACTTGGTAACGAACGTCCAAGAACAACTCAGTCAATTCGCTAAGCTGCCGGTTTTGATTTGCTGGGGAGATAAAGACTTTGTCTTCGACCATCACTTCTTAAAGCAGTGGCAAAATCATTTGCCCGATGCTGAAGTTCACCGTTTTCCTGACTGTGGTCACTACATTCTCGAAGATGCCACAGATGAGGTCATTACGTTGATTCAAGATTTCTTAGAACGCCATCCCATCGCGGACTGAACATGAACAACAAGCCCATCAACATTGCGGCATACCTTCCAAAAATGGCGGCCAGCCAGCCCCATACGCCAGCTATTATTGCACCCTATGGCAAAAGCCCGGCCGGTCGTATCCTTTACGAGCACTACACTTACAAACAGCTCAACGACAAAAGCAATGCAATGGCCGCTGGCCTGGAAAAGGTCGGCATCACCCGAGGTGTTCGAACCGTTTTGATGGTACGCCCAAGCCTCGACTTTTTCGCCCTCACCTTCGCCCTCTTTAAAGTGGGCGCTGTGCCCGTTGTGGTCGACCCAGGACTTGGCCTCAAATCACTTAAGTCGTGCCTTGGGCGCGCACAACCCGAGGCCTTTATCGGCATCCCTCCCGCTCACGCCGCCCGTATCGTTTTGGGATGGTCTAAAGACACCATTAAAACCCGTGTGACTGTTGGACGTAGATGGTTTTGGGGCGGTCATACGCTTAAAGAGGTGGAAGCTCTCGGTGCCCAAGAAACGGCCTACCAAATGGCCCAAACCAAAGGCGATGAGATAGCCGCCATCCTATTCACCAGTGGCAGCACCGGACCACCAAAAGGCGTGGTTTACCGGCACGAAAATTTCGCCGCTCAGGTGGAAATGATTCGAGAACTCTTCGGGATACAACCCGGTGAAATCGACTTACCGACTTTCCCACTTTTTGCTCTCTTTGATCCCGCGCTGGGAATGACCACCATCGTTCCCGATATGGATCCAACCAAACCGGCACAGGTCGACCCGGTTAAAATCATCGAGGCCATTGAGGACTTTGGCGTCAGCACCATGTTTGGATCACCCGCGCTGCTTAACACAGTGGGGCGATACGGTGAGAAACACAGCATCAAATTACCAACACTCAAGCGCGTCATTGCTGCGGGAGCACCATTGCCTGCTCACGTCATGCAACGTTTTCACTCCATGCTGGACGACGACGCGATGATTTATCCTCCATATGGTGCGACGGAATCGCTTCCCGTAGCAGTTTTAGGCAGTCAGGAAATTCTCTCTGACACCTGGCCGCAAACCGAGCAAGGGGCCGGCGTTTGTGTTGGACGGCCTGTACCCATTGTTGAAGTTAAAGTCATTGGCATCAGCGATGAAAGCATCGAGACCTGGGACGAATCGCTTTGTGTGAAACCCGGAGAAATTGGAGAAATCGTTGTTAAAGGCCCAGTGGTCACCCAGGCTTATTTTAACGACGGTAACAATACAGGACTCGCTAAAATCGACGACAACGGCAGCGTACGCCACCGCATGGGCGACCTCGGTTATTTTGATGACCAAGGTCGCCTCTGGTTCTGCGGGCGCAAAAGCCATCGCGTAACGCTCCATACCGAAACGCTTTTCACCATTCCTTGTGAAGGCATCTTTAACGCGCATCCCGATGTCTACCGAACCGCCTTGGTTGGCGTAGGCGAAGGAGAGGGTCGAAAGCCTGTCTTGTGTGTTGAACTTGAGAACCAAGAAACAAACACAGACAATATTAGTAAAGACCTAAAAGAACTTGCCCAAGCCCATCCACACACTTCGCAAATCGATACAATTCTCTTTCATCCCTCTTTTCCAGTGGACATTCGCCACAACGCCAAAATTGGCCGAGAGAAATTGAGTGTCTGGGCCACGGAGCAACTTTCATGAAAATGCTGGTGACGGGCGGTGCTGGTTTTCTTGGCAAAGCCATCGTTCAACGACTCCTGGCTCAAGGCCACGAAGTAAAAAGCCTTTGTCGAGGAAGTTATCCAGAGCTTGAAGCCATGGGCGTTGAAGTTTTTAGAGGTGACCTCGCTGACCAAGACATCGTTTTAGAAGCCGCACAAGGGTGTGACCGCATCTATCACGTTGCCGCAAAAGCTGGCGTGTGGGGAAGTTACAATGATTTTTACAAACCCAATGTGGTGGGCACTCAAAATATTTTAAATGCCTGTCAGCAACATGGCATTTCCAAGCTCATTTACACCAGCACTCCCAGTGTGATTCA
>CAZZDT010000293.1:0-5431 GCA_964652435.1 uncultured Bdellovibrionales bacterium | reverse complement strand
ATTGCATGATGCAAGATAAAGTTCTTCACAATACATTAAGTCAGAGAATGAAGTCGTTTTACGAAGAGTATTTTGACCGCGCTCCCGAGAACCGTTTTGAGGCGTTCTTGGCGGGTGGGCATCGCTCTTTACCGGTGATGCTTGATTGCCTGGAGAGTGACGAGGCAGATTCAGAAGCTCGTACGGATGCTTTGATTGCCATTGGCCGGGTTTTTGAAGAGCACGGACCCACAGCTGATGCTTTGGATATGGTGGTTCACCATGCCAAGCGTTTATCCGGCATGGGTATGAGCGGTGAGAGACAAGCTGCTTTGTTTGCCATCGGTCGCTCTCGAGCTGAAAACCTCATCCAAGGTTTCTTGCCGTTGATTGAGTCGGACAAAGCTGACGCAGTGAATATTGGTTGCCGGGTTATGGGCTATGCCCGTTGGGGCGGAGCAGTTGATGCGATTGCGAAGGTCGCACAGCAAAAAGATCCCGCGACCATCCACGCAGCGACGTGGGCCCTGGGAGAAATTGCGGGCGAATCGGCGGTGAGTACGCTTTTAGAGTTGCTAAATGACACCGAAGTTTTGAGCCATGCTTTGGATGCTTTGGTGTCCGCAGCGCCTCCAGCTGCTTTGGAGGCTATGATTGGTCTGCTTGGTCATGACAAGAGCGAAGTGAGATTGAGTGCCATCATTGGTATTCGATCTATCGTGGTTGAGCATAAAGAGGTTCTCCTGGAAAAGGGCATTGATTGGATGCTGGATGCTCTGAATAAAGCAGTAGAAGACAGTACCGCGCCGGTTGGAGTCTTTGCGATGCTGACTTTAGCCGAGCTGGGGCGCAAGCTAGATAAAGAAGCAGCTTTTCGGGTTCTTAACATTCAACCTAAACCGAATCAGACGCGCGCGAATTAAGCATTTGTGACGTTTGGTGTGTAAGCCCTTGTCAACGCCTGCGTTGGCAGGGGCTTTTCTCTTTTGCTTTGTTCTTTCAATTGTCAATTATCTACCGTAAGCCTCTCTAAGTCGTTTTTGTTCAAAGGTTTGTGAGATGCAAAGCAAGGTTCCTTTAGATCCAGATCCGAAAGTTGTGGACGGTACTGTTGGAAAAGTGGCCTACGTGGAAGCAGGCGATGAAGGACCTTGTTTACTCTTGGTTCATGGTTGCCCGGGCTCTCGGCGTGATTTTCGTTGGTGGATGCAAGGTTTGAGTGAGTGGGCTCACGTTGTTGCGGTCGACATGCCAGGTTATGGAGAAGCTCGTCCAACCGCCTTTCCGCCCACCACCGCGGGTCGGTCTGCGTATCTTTCGGAGGTGCTTGATACTGTGGGGGTACGTAAGGCTTATGTTGTAAGCCATTCGTTTGGGTCTACGGTCGCCGTTGATTTTGCGCTTCGCTATTCAGAGAGGGTGCAAGGGGTTGCGATGCTTGCACCGGCTGGTCCCAAAATGCATATGGGCTTGAGGCGATTTCATGGTCGCTCACTCTTTTATCGCCTTGCAAGCTTGCCGGTGGTGGGTGAGCCAGCACTCTTGCGTTTGAAGAAGGCAATGACGGTGGCGGGGTTTTCAAAATACCTTGAGCCCGATGAAATTTTGAGAATGTTGGAGTTATTGGAGCACTTCAGCTTTCCGGATTATGCTGCTCAACTTTTGGATTTAGAGGCTCCGGCCTGGGTTGCCCATGCGGCAGACGATCCTTTTATCGAATACGCGATAGTTGAGGAGTTGGTTGCCTGTCTTGGAAAACCTCGTTTTCATGTGTTGGCTGAGGGCGGTCACAACATTCAGAAGACCATGGCGGTGGAACTTAATCAGGCTCTAAAGGCTTGGATTTGCGATGCCTGAGCCGATTTGAGCGCTTCCCACTTCTTTCCAAACTCCCTTGTGTGGTGAATCCGCCTACACATTTCTCGGTGATTGTGGGCGCCTTGCCTCCTTGATGGGGGATTGGCCTTAAACTCCAAGAACTTGTTAAGATTTAGCAATCACGAAGACTTTCACGTGTAAGGGGAACTTTTGATGCTCGGGGAAGCAGGCAGCATTCGGCGACAGATTATCTTGGGAACTTCCATCCTTCTCGGGTTAACGCTCGTGATTACTTTGTTGGTCGTCACAATTGTTCAGCAAAACAGTACAGCGAGCAGCCTTGAACATGTTGAGCAAAGTATCATCGCCAATATGGACCGAGGCGGCAAAATCTTAAGTCAGAGTCATGGTTTAATCATGGCCACACTCATGGATGATAACGCCTTCGGGGATGTGCAAGGTTTGGTTGCACGGGCGGTTGCTGATGATCCTGGGCTCCTTTACGGCATCGTGGTGGACATCGATGAGAAGGTTTGGGCCTTTGCTCATCCAAAGAACGATTCAGGTGCGCCTGAGGATTCGGACGAGTCGTTGGCTCAAGAGATTGACGCTATGGGTGAGCCTGGTCAGGAGCGGCGGGAACTCAAGTTCGAAAAAGCATCGATTATCGAATATGCGTCCATCATCCAGTTGGACGACGAGACCACGGGGTATGTTCGATATGGGTTTGATAAAAAACAAGTTGATCAGGCCGTTCTACAAGAGCAGCAAAGATTAGACTCTCAACTTAATAGTGTTTTGTCGGCTCTGGTGGTTGTTGCGATCTTGGGGCTTCTCCTGGGAACGCTGGGAAGTAGCCGTTTGGCCCATAAGATTTCGGGACCGCTTCACGAAGTGGTCGATACCGTGAAAGACATTGCTGAGGGTGAGGGCGACCTTACGAAACGCATTGAGTCCAGTGGTGCCGGTGAAATCGGTGAATTGGCGATGTGGTTCAATACATTTTTGAACCACTTGCAAGAATTGATTCGCGGTGTGGGTGATACCACCATGAACTTGGCCGATGCTTCCGGAAACCTTACAGATACCTCCGCTTCCATGACTGAAAATGCGGCCACGACTTCTGAGCAGGCCAGTCAGGTAAATGCCTCGGCCTCTCTGGTTAGCGAGAGCAGTCAAAATGCTGCCGCTGCAGCAGAACAAATGCAGGCGACCATCGCCGAGATTGCTCGCAACGCCAATCAAGCCGCTGATGTTGCGATGATGGGTGTGCAGACCGTTAGCGATGCCAACCAGACCGTTGAAAAGCTGGGTGAGAGTAGCGCGGATATTGGTAAGATCATCAACGTTATTACCTCCATCGCTGAGCAGACGAACCTTTTGGCCTTGAACGCAACCATTGAGGCAGCGCGGGCAGGTGATGCGGGTAAGGGGTTTGCGGTTGTTGCATCGGAGGTTAAAGACCTTGCGGGTGAAACTGGTAAAGCCACCACCGAAATCAGTCACCGTATTGAAGCCATTCAAAAGGATGCCTTGGAGGCCATGACGGCCATTGGGCATATCAGCGCGGTCATCAACGAAATCAATGAGCTCCAGGGCAGCATCGCGGCCAGTGTAGAGGAGCAAAGTCAGACCATGGTCACCATGACCCAGAGTGTGCATGGGGCAGCGGAAGCAAGTACCGCTATTGCTCAAAACATTGGCATCGTTGCGGACACAGCGGCTTCCACCATGGCCGGGGCAGAAGAAGCAGGCAATGCTTCGGAAAGCTTGAGAGAGATTTCTTTCAAGATGGATGACTTGATTGAACGCTTTAAGTACGAATGACCCTTAGCTTTTTCTTTTGAGAATAAAGATGGTCATATCGTCATCTTGAACGCCATCTCCGGCAAATTCCTGAATCGTTTCTACTAAACCTGAAATCATAGCCTCTGCAGGTTCGGCTTGGTTTTCTTTCAGGTAGGCCATGACCCGCTCTTCACCGAAGAGTTCGCCCGAAGCATTTGAATACTCAAAGAACCCATCGCTCATGACCGCTAGAAAGTCACCCGTTTCAAACTGGAAAGGATCCGGTGTGCTTAAGGGTGCATTGGCGACAATGCCCAGGGGAACAGTGGAGGCTGAAAGGGATTCGTGGCTTTGGTCTTTGTGTCGAAAGAAGAGCAGTGGACCTTGGCCTGGTGCGTGGTATTCGAATTGATGGGTGGTGCCATCTAAAATACCCACAATGGCCGTGATAAATCGGCTGGTGCTTAAATCTGCAGCAAGCTGGTTGTTCAGATGGGTAACGATATCATCCAATGAGGCATCAAACCGCAGAGCCATGCGTATCATGGAGCGCATTTGAGTAACCGATAGGGCTGGACCAATACCGTGCCCCGTCGCATCACCGAGCAAGAGCAAAGAGCGTGAATCGTTGAGAGAGACTGCATCGTAAACATCGCCGCCAGTTTCGTCCGCAGGACGGTTCCACGCAGCGATGTCATAACCATCAATCTGTGGCATTTCCTTGGGAAAGACATCCTGTTGAATCTCGCGGGCGACCGCTAGGTCATGGTCTCGTTTTTGTTGGGTCAAATAGTCTTCCAGCCAGCGCGTTCTTTGGAGGGCCACAGCACACTGTGACGCAAGCACCGATGCGACTGCGCAGTCTCCAAAATTAAACACTCCATCATGTTTATTAAGCACTTGGAGTACTCCAACAAGCTCACCATTGACGCCAATCAGGGGAATGGCAATGAGACATCTCGAAACGTAGCCGGTGGCTTTATCCACCTCTTGATTGAAGCGAGAGTCCGCATAGCAATCCGTAACGTTCACGATTTTTTGAGTTGTGGCACACTCGCCAACTATACCCACCCCTTGAGGCACACGAATCTCTTTATTTCCCGTGGCAACGCGAGAAACGAGAGAGTCACTGGACATTTCATACAAGAAGACGGTTCCCCGCTCAGCATCTAATACATCTCGAGCAAGGTTGATAACCCGTTCAAGCATGGCATCTAAATCGGCCGCCGCACAGAGCTGTTTGGTAACGCTGAGAATCTTCCAGAGTTCGTCGGTTGAAAGATCTGGTGTTTGATTTTCTTGCATGGCTACAGCCTAAAAAAAAGCTGAGTACCATTCAAGCCTTGGGGCTCAATCGTTTACAAAGATGGCTTCTTGCATGGCTTTTGTCTCAATATTGTGGGTTTTTCCATGTAATACGTAGCTGCCTTGGACGTCGATTTCCTGCCGAAACAACCATGGGTTGGTAAAGAATGTCCGAACGATGACCCGCAGAAACCAATTCAGTTGTTGAAGCACGTCGATTCGGTTGATGGGCCGCTCGCGTTTGATGTTCAAATTTAGTTTCATATTGGGATCGTTGAGTGTCACGGTAAAAGCGGTTGGTACTGGATAACCACTTTCTGGGTCGGTTTCAAAGGCCGTGGCCTTGAGAATCGCCTTGTCTGAGGTGAAGACAATCTTATCGCCTTTGGTGATGACCAAGAGGGTATAGCCTTCGGTGAGTGCGGAACTGGGCTCAAATCCGCCCATCACCACCGAGGTATCGCCATCTAAAATACGAATGCGGTGTCAGATTCGACTGTATTCGTATAAGGCCACATTTTGGGCCAAGTGCTCGACGATG
>CAZZDT010000292.1:0-5432 GCA_964652435.1 uncultured Bdellovibrionales bacterium | reverse complement strand
AGTGGCGGGCAGTCTGGACCTTTGGGTTTTAGGCGCCTTGCCGGATTTTGCATTTAAGCCCGACACACTCTTTTTGTTTCCACCATCGATATTTGTGTTCGTGGGAATGGCGTCGATTGTCGCCGCGGTTTTGGGCGCAGCTTGGCCGGCATGGTCGGTGGCCAATGCCAGTGTGACCACTGTTTTGAGCAGCGATTAAGGTGTGCGGGTCTTTAGCTGCAGTGCATGCAGTGCGCCGCCGATGACATCTGGAAAAGCAGCATAAACCATGCGGTGCTGGTTCACCGGTGAAACGCCTGCGAACGCTTCGGACACAACTTCAACATCCCACTTATCTCCGCCACCGGTCATGTCTTTGACGGAAACTTCAGCCCCTTCAATCTGGGCTTTGATGCGCTTTTCAATCTCTTCAGCAGTAATCATGACTTATCCTTCGCAAGCGTTTTATCCCTGCGCTATGACAGCGCGCGTGCCTCTTTGTCAACGCCATCCAGCGCATCTCAGCCTTAAAGAGTGACAGGATCTGGCTTGTCTTTGGACCATTCAAATGAACGCATGGCCTCATTGACGACTTTGGCTTTGATTTTGCCTTCGCGGTAAAGGGTGGACAAAGCCGTAATCACAATGGAAGCGGTATCCACTTCAAAGTGTCTTCTGAGGGCTTCGCGGGTATCCGAGCGGCCATAACCGTCGGTTCCAAGAACCACATAACGGTTGGGTACAAAATCGCTGATGATTTGTGGCAGCTCACTGATCCAGTCCGAAGCTGCAACCACCGGACCCTCAGCACCTTCGAGCACTTCGGTCACGTAAGGCACATGCTTTTTACCGCGGGGATTGAAGCGATTGTGCCGGGCTGCTCGCCGGGCATCTCGGTAAAGCTGTTGGTAGCTGGTTACGCTCCATACCTCAGCGCTTATATTGTATTGCTCCGCAAGAATTTGTTGCGCATTGCGAACCGACTGCAAAATCGTACCACTGCCGAAAAGCTGTAGCTTGGCTTCAGGCTTTTCTGGAAGAGGCGTGATGGATGGCAGTTTATACATACCCTTAAGAATGCCTTCTTCGGCACCTTCTGGCATGGCCGGCATGTTGTAGTTCTCGTTGTAGAGCGTGATGTAATAGAGTCCATCCTCGTCTTTATCGAGCATGCGCTTGAGCCCGTCGCGCACAATCACAGATGTTTCGTACGCGTAGGCTGGGTCGTAAGCTCGGCAGCTTGGAACAGCGTTGGCATAAAGAAGACTGTGACCATCTTGGTGTTGGAGGCCCTCACCGTTGAGCGTTGTTCTACCGGCGGTGCAGCCGAGTAAAAAGCCGCGGGCTCTCGCATCACCACATTGCCAGATTTGGTCAGCGGTTCGCTGGAAGCCAAACATGGAATAGAAAAGATAGAATGGAATGGTGGTCGTAGCGTGGGTTGCGTAGCTTGTCCCGGCAGCTTGAAAAGATGCCATGGAGCCCGCTTCCGTAATTCCTTCTTCGAGGATCTGACCATTTTGACTTTCTCGATAATAGAGAAAGTGATTGGCATCGACCGGCTCATATTTCTGACCCATAGACGCGTAGATGCCGACCTCACGAAAGAGTGCATCCATTCCGAAGGTACGGCCTTCATCGGGGATAATCGGCACAACATTCTTACCAATCTTTTTGTCTCTTAAGAGACCGCGAAGCAGTCTTACAAATGCCATGGTTGTCGAGACTTCAGCTTTGCCGCCTCCCTTGAATGCTTCTTCAAAGATTTTATCTTCAGGGCAGTTCAAAGGCGTTTTGGGTGCGCGCCGAGTTGGCAACGAGCCGCCAAGGGCATGCCGTCTTTCCTTGAGATACTTCACCTCATCACTTTGATCACCGGGGTGAAAGTAAGGCGCTTCTTCAAGACGGTCATCGGGAATGGGAAGCTCGAGTGTATCGCGGAACATTCGCAAATGGTCCAAGTCGAGCTTCTTCATTTGGTGTGTTACGTTGCTGGCTTCAAAACCTTCGCCCAGTGTCCAACCCTTTACGGTCTTACACAAAATCGCTACCGGTCCATCGGTGTATTCGATGGCTCGCTTGTAGGCGGCGTAGAGTTTTCGATAAGAGTGACCACCACGTCTCAATTTCGGTAGGGCTTCATCCGGGATATTCTTCAGCAACAGTTCCATAGCAGGGTCGCCGTTGCAGAAATCCTTACGGATGTAGGCTCCATCTGAAACCGAGTACTTCTGGAACTGTCCATCAACAACTTCGTTGCAACGTTTAACCAGTGCGCCGTCGACGTCGTTAGCAAAAATTGGGTCCCACTCTGGTCCCCAGATAACTTTAATGACATGCCAACCGGCTCCTCGAAAAACTGCTTCGAGTTCTTGGATGACTTTACCGTTGCCGCGAACAGGTCCGTCGAGTCTTTGCAAGTTGCAGTTTACAACGAACTTGAGATTGTTGAGACCCTCGCGGGTTGCAACACTTAATGCACCGAGGGTTTCAGGCTCATCACATTCGCCATCGCCCAAGAACGCCCATACTCGGCAATCGCTGGTGTCGGTTAAGCCGCGGTTATGCAGGTAGCGGTTGTAGCGGGCTTGATAAATCGCGGCCATAGCGCCGAGACCCATGGATACCGTTGGGAACTGCCAAAAGTCAGGCATCAGCCAAGGGTGAGGGTAGCTGGATAAGCCTGCGCCATTGGTTTCACGTCGGAAAGAATCGAGCTTTTCTCGGCTTAATCTGCCTTCGAGAAACGCTCGTGCGTAGATCCCCGGTGCAGCGTGGCCTTGGATAAAGAGCTGGTCACCGCCGGTGCTTGAATCCGGACCGCGGAAGAAGTGGTTGAAGCCAACTTCGTAGAGACTTGCGCTCGATGCATAAGTCGAGATGTGTCCACCGATTCCAGGAAAGCGTTTGTTGGCCCGTTGAACCATAGCCATTGCGTTCCACCGAATCATTCGGCGAATGCGTTTTTCCATCATTTCATCGCCTGGGAATTCGGGCTCTTCTTCCACAGGAATCGTATTGATGTAAGGCGTTTGGATAAGGGGAGGAACGCCAACATTTAGATCACGAGCTCGGGATAATACAGCTCGTAAGACATATGCGGCACGCTGAGGACCATCGACGTCAATAAGACTCTCGAGGGACTCTAGCCATTCTTCTGTTTCACTTGGATCGATATCGGGGAGTTGGGACTTATACTGATCAAACATAACTATGTACTCTACACATCATGCAGTCATTTAATGAGATGCAATTTTGTGTGTTGGAAGCTTAGAGGTTTTCGCCATCCTCATCTGAAGCTGGTTTTACTGCGCCTGGTGGCATCTTAAATCCCGTAGACCCTTTTCCGACAATTGACAACACATCGGCGATGACATCGTGGTGACCAAATCCTGCTGGATAAGAGTGAGCGCATGCACCTGCAATGATGAGAACCGCTCGATCGCTGCTTTGGTTGCCAATGGCTCGAAGCGTTGTGGGATCGACGCGAACAATATCCCCTTTATTAAGGGTAATACGCTCTTCTGATTTGTCATCATTTAGAATGATTAGGTCCGCAATACCGTCGATACAATAATAGACTTCTTCTTGTTCGCGGTGGCTATGAAAGAAATCAAAGCCTTCACCGCGAGCCAGCGTGTAGACAGAAATTCCGAGATTCTTCAGACCAAGCTGCTGAGCGAAGTCCGATGGACCGTCGTTAGCTTTGTCGAAGTTATAGTGACCCTTAGAGTATGCCATCGGCAGAATCTAGCCCCTTTGGAGGCTCCGGGCAACCGGCATGGGCCATTTCAGTGCTGCTGGAACACATTCATTGACGGGAAGAGTGGTGCTGGGTTGTAGCACAACGCGTCACTTTGTTGTATTCATCGTGGGTATCTTGCTGCGTTTGCTCGTAACATTGTATAGCAGGCAGCTGAATTTAGAGAGTTTGGGAGTTGAAAATGGCGATTTTTCGTTTTTGGATCGTCGCTTTGGTTCTTTTGGCATCCGTACCAGCCATGGGAGCTCGGCGTGCGCCGGTGCTTGAAGAAATTCTGGAAGAAGTTCGAGCATCTTACAACAAGCAAGAGCGCCCGATGGTTATCTTTGATGTGGATGGGACTCTTTTAGATAACCGAACCAGGATTCAGAGAATCCTGGTAGAATATGCGGAAGCTGAACTCAAAAAGGCTCGGCCTGACGAAGCGAAAAAGATCCAGAATATTCAACTCGATGACATTGAGTACCGCGTGGTGGATACGCTTCAAGGCATCGGCGTTGACGATTCAGGTATTGCCAATAACGCAATGGTCTTTTGGGGAGAGCGTTTTTTCACGGATGCTTATCTTGATTACGATGTTCCAACTGCCGGTGCGGTGGATTTCGTAAGAACGCTTTACTCCAGTGGTGCAAAAATTGTTTATCTCACGGGTCGGGATACAGAGCGTCAGCTTCTGGGTACAGTCCGGGCGCTTCGCGAGCATGGTTTTCCAATTGGGATTCAGGGCACCGAGTTGATCATGAAACCAACTCCCCAAACCCAAAACGCGATGTTCAAGCAGCGAGTGACCAATTATCTGCGCCATTACGGCAAGGTTGTCGCCACTTTTGATAATGAACCCGGCAATATCAACGTTTACCGACGGGCTTTTGGTAAAGCTATTTGTGTTTTGTTTCAGGCAAAACATTCCTCGGATGCTCCGCCGCTTTTGCCCAACATCACCGAGCTAAAGAGCTTCGAAAAGCTTCCAGAACCTGCTCCGATTCAAGTGGTGCAAAACCCGGTTGATGTTTCGGCTGCGGTAGAGGTTCCTGAAGCGGGGAATACGGCCGAAGCGGCTGAAACTGAGGTTGAGGCCAAGGCTGAGGCACCTGCGGTGAAACCGGAGGCACAAGAAGAGCCTCAAGAGGAAGACCCTCTGGCTCCCTAAAAGCTAGTTTTACTAGAGTTTTTCGAGTCGGGCCGATTCGCAGGCACAATCTTCAGGATTGGCCGCTCCACCACATGAACCTTGTAGGCATCGGTCACTGAAGATCACCCCGACGGCCATCATGAACATCAGGGCTGCCATAACCGTAATGGTAAGTATTAAAGTCGACATACTTAATCCTTAGCCTTCTGGCGCGCATTTGCAAAGCCAGAAGTTTGGCTTTCTTGAAGTTTACCAGCTTCATCCCGAATAATGAATAGGGCGGCGATCCCCTTTTCCTGCGCCAGTTTAGGTCCATCGATGGGGCCCAGTACATTTAAAGCCGTGGCCATGGCATCGGCTTGGGCGCAGCTTTGGGACAAGACAGAAACGCTGGCGAGCTTGTGTTTGATGGGGCGGCCGGTTCGGGGATCGATGGTATGGGAAAACCGTTGCCCTTTGTCTTCGTAGAAGTTTCGGTAATCTCCACTGGTGGCTAAAGCTTGGCCGGAGAGTGTGACCACTTCGAAAATACCTGGAGCATGGGCCGAGGGGGTTTCA
>CAZZDT010000291.1:0-5435 GCA_964652435.1 uncultured Bdellovibrionales bacterium | reverse complement strand
GTTCTAGAAATCAGTGAATTTAGAATCAGCAGCGACTACGATGACGAGGAGGCAGCGAACGTCATTCAGGACAATGTGATGCAAACAATCCATAAGATTATTTCAAGAAGAGAGAGCGAGACTTATTGGCAAGAAGATTTGTAACTTATTCAGCCCGCTTCGCCAGAATCAAAATCGCTGGCAGAATCAGCAAGCAGGCCATCAGCGAACAGCTGATCCCCAGCACCATCACCAAACCTAAGCTCTGCATGCCGCCGTAGTCGGCAATCATCAAACCGGCAAAGCCCACACCCGTGGTAATAGACGCCAGCATAACCGCAGAACCGGTACCTTTGACGAGGTCTTCCACGCTGGCTTTACCAGACGCACTCTTGCCGCCTTCCCAGCTTCGGTGAACCATGTGCACCCCGGCATCAATGCCGATACCCAAGACCAGTGGCAGCACCACGATGTTGGCCACATTAAAACTGATGTCGAAAATAGACATGATGCCAATCATCCAGCACCAACCGAATAAGGCAGGCACCAGTGCCAACACCGCGCGTTCTTTATTTCTAAAATCGAGCCAAAGCAGCAAGCAAATCAAAACACCCGCCAACATGGCCGCACGTTTAAAGCCACCCAAAATCATAGAGCTGTGGGCATGCAAGGTAATCGCAAAACCGGAAACGTTAGGGTCTACGTTTTCCAGTTCTCGGGCAAAGGTCTCCGCAAAGTTTCGGTCCCAGATATTGCCCTTGGGATAAACATAGAGGGCCAATGCATCTTCGTTCTTAGACACAAACCGGCTCTTGAGCACTTTAGGGATGTCTTCCGGGGCATAGCCTTGTCGGTCGACGACATTCTTACCGGTGGTCCAAGCGCGGCGAATGATATCGCCAATGGCTACACTTGCTTGGTCCAGAAGCGGCCGAGCCGTCTCACCCATGGTACCCAAGCGAGCTTCCAGCTTTTCAATGGAGGCCCGCGTGCTTTCGGTGGACTGCAAGCTTTGACCTGTGAGCTTGAAGATATTCTCAATGGCCGTGACCTTGGTTTTCATCACACCCAATTGCGTCACCAAGGAGTCCGGTGCCAGACCTTTGCTGGCAATCACTTCAAACTCAGGTGTCTTGGGAAAGGCATCGTAAAACCGTTTGAGCGCTCCCAAGCTTTCATCGGTGAGCGGCGGCAAGAGGTCCGTTGCACTTTGAACCGTGGCCACCGAAGGCAATGCGCGAATTCGGTCCGCCATTTCCCGGGCGCTTTCCACACTGTCGGTCGATAGGTTCGCAAAGGTGGGGCCCATAGACAGGTCATCTTCCAAGAGCAAAAGCGCCTGAGCACTTTCTGTTTCTTGAGGAAGAAAATCAAAATAGCGGTAGTTAAAGCGGATATCGCCCAGAGCCAAAGCACCCAAAAACGCCAAGGCAACGCCCGTGATTACCAAAAACCGCGGCGTGCTGCGCACCAAAAAGGTCAGCAAGTCGGTGCCTGGAAGTTCCGGTGGGGTCACATCGCGGGAGCGCTGAAGCTTGTGCGTGAAAGCAGGAACCACCAAAAGCGTCACCACCAGCATAATGATAAGGCCCACGGAAGTGATGATACCCAACTCGGCAAATGCGGTGAACTCAGTGGTCGCCGTGGTCATAAAAGCCAACACAGTGGTGAAGGCGCCCGTTACGATACCTGGCCCGGTTCGCATGAGGCTTTCACGCAGGGAGTCTACAATGCTAACAGCTCGCCTGCGAAACTCGTTGTAGCGGCTTAAAAGGTGAACCGGGAAATCAATACCCAGGCCTAAAAGCACCGAGATGAAACTAGACGTAATCAAATTCAAACGGCCATACACCAGCTGAACAAAGGCAAGGGTGAGAATGATTCCCACCACCAAGGGGATGGCCGCCAAAATAGATTGTCGAATCGAACGAAACGAAAAGAGAAAGAGAATGAGAACTCCAAGCCCAGTGGCCACACCGGATTGGTAGAGTCCCTTCTCCACAATTTCCAGCTCATCAACCGCCAAGGCAGGAACACCCGTCAGTCTCACGTCCACAACGGTTTGAGGATATCGCTTCAACACATCGTCTCGAACCCCACGCAAATAGCTAACCATTGGTTCAAGTTGGTCTACTTCGTCGCCTTCGAACTCGGGGAAAACTGTAACCAAGAGATACTCGTTGCCCTGCCCCACCACATAACCAGCCGAATCAATGGCTTCCATGCTTTTACGGTCGCTGTCACGAAGCTCCATATGGGACCAGGGATTTTCGCCGGCCAAATATGCATCGGTGGTCAGTGCCAAGGAACTTAAGCGGTCCAGAATGCTGTTCACTTGGTCCGTACCGATGCCACCGCCAAAAGGCATCATCATGCGCATTTGCAAACCGGCGGCTAAGTGCCCCAACCTCGCGTTGATGGCATCTAGATAACTGGGCAACCCACCCTCAACAAATGTGGTGAGGTCCATATCGGTAGGAACAAGCGTACGAATGGTATCGGTGACTTCAGGGTCTTGAAGCAGCATAGCTTTGGCCAGCTGGTGCGGACCCATGCGGGCAATCACCCGGCCATCAAGCTCTGGCTTCTTTTTAAACTCGGCCACCAAATCGTCGACCATTTGCCGACGGTCCTGCGCATCGCCTCCACTGATCACAAAGAATATAGGAGAGGTCGGGTCGCCAAATTTCTCATGAAATTGGTTGAGACGTTGCTGGTAAGGGTTGTCGTCCTCTACCAAACCATGCCGGGAAGTGCTGACTTCAAGATGGGGCAAAGTAAGGCCCGCCAATACCAGAAGAACCCCAGTAATGGTTACAATGGGCAGTGCCCGCTCGGTGGCTAAATGCGCAATCCACGCAAAGAGCTTATCTCTTCCGGCCTTTAACATCGGGGGCTTCGTACCTGAAAACCCCGTCGCCTCGCAACCACCCAAAGACCAACAATCTCAAGTATTTGGGCTAACCAAGGACTCAGACCAATGCCCCCAAAAAGGCTCTAAACTATCGAAACATTTGAACTTTATATATTCAGTTCAGCAAAGAGCGAAGTATTTAAGCTAAAATTGGTTATCGTTTCACCGGCCGGGCATCGGCAATCTCGTGGGTCTTGTCATCGTAAGTGATCTCCACCGATACCGCCTGAGAAAAGGCGTCCCGAATGCATTCGCCCACATCTTCGGGGTTCACAGGAATCTGATAGCCCCCGGGTTTGCCCACAAAACACACCACACCCCGTTCAGAGATTGAATCAATTGTGGATACAAATGTGACCATCATCGTTGCACCTCAAGGTTATGCTCATCACGAGCCCGATGAAACGACTCATGGCTTAAGTTTAGGAAGGATTCAACCTTAAGAGACCATCAAACCTGAACCGCAGGCTCCGATTCATAGTCGTCATCACCTTGCTGCACCGGAATCCAGACCCGAAAAAGAGCGCCACCGAACTCCTCAGAGTCGGCTACTTCAATCCGTCCCGAATGCCGTTCAACAATCCGCTGGGTGATGGCCAAGCCGAGGCCCGTGCCCTCACCCGCCTCCTTACTGGTGATAAATGGCTTGAAAATATCATGGCGCAGCTCTACAGGAATGCCCGGACCGCTGTCATGAACTTCAATGGCCACCCCATCTGCGCCCTGCTCTTGCACGGGCGAGACCCTCAACGAAATACGCCCAGATTGAGAGTCGTGGTCAGATCCATTTGCCGCCACGCCTATGCCAGATAAAACATCGGCCGCATTCGAAACCAAGTTGGCCACCATCTGACAAATTTCCGAAGGCCGACAAGCAATACGTGGGCACTCCAGGAAAACGGTATCCAACACGTGCGGCTGTACCCGAGTGGTCAAAATGGTCATGGCATCCTTGAGAACTTTCTCAATATCAACGCTTGCTCGCATCTTCGTATCTGAGCGGCTGTAATACGCAAACGAGCGATGGATATCGGCAATGGTCGACGCACCAGAGCGTATAAAGTCAGCATAACGCAGGACAGAATTCAGTTCCTTACGAAGCTTCTCTTCGGTGACCGAACCTGGCTGCGCGTTAAGCAGGTCCTCAATCTTCGCGGTTAGCGCAGATTGCGACACCAAAATATGGGTGGTGGGATTTGCAATATCGTGGGTAACACTTGCGACCAATTGCCCCACAGATGCCATCTTCTCTGCTTGAATCAACTGATTTTCAGAGGCGCCCAATTCACCACGCAAGGATTCCAGCTCCTGTTTCGACCCATCGATATCTCGATTCAATTCAGATACCTGCCCGGCCAAGGCCTCTCGTTTCTGTGTTTCACGGGCCAGATCACCAGTCACCGAAGCTAAATTCTGCACCACCTTATCCCGCTCCAAACGCAGCTCGCGAAGTCGGTGCGGAATCGCAAAGGAGAGCATGGTGATCTCAATAGAAGAGCCAATAAGCATGGCATGCTCGGTCATATTGTTGCGGGGAAGAATGCCCAAACGGTTAAAGTAAAAGACTAAGACACCGCCAAGAAAAGCCGACCAAGCTACAAAAAGCAGCCTCGCTCCCGGTTGCTTGAGCATTATTTGTCGTGCCGTAATACCGAGCAGACAAATAACAAAGAACGCACCCAAAACAGAGCCCGAGACCGATCTTGCCTCGTTCCCCAGCCACGCAAACAAAACGAGCCGCATCAACATCAAGCCCATCAAACTATAGAGCACCAGTGCCGACCCGCGGTCACGGTTCCCTAAGTCGAAAAAGAGATAGACAAATGCCACGATAAACATGGCCGGCCAGATGGTCCCCAACAAAACAACAACGACATAGTACTCCGCCCAACTGTCCGGGAAGACGTAATATCCGAAACCTTTGGAGAGAAAGATCAAGATTGCAAACGATGCCACCAATGCAGAATACATCAGATACATTGTCTCTCGTGTGAAGGCGAAGATGGTCAAATTGTAGAGGACCATGATCAAAGCCAGCCCAAAATAGATGCCCAAGTAAAAATCGCGTTGGATGCGTGAGCTCTCGGACTGAACTCTGCTTTGCAGAATAAGGGGCACCTGCATGGGAACATCGGATTCAACGCGAATCAAAATAGAATGCAGTTGAGATACCTCTCTAAGCGGAAAAGAATAAGTTCTACTATAAGCGGGGCGCTCTCTGAGGGGTGTGGTCACCAACAACTCATGCCGTTCGAGTACTTCACCACCAGATGCAATAGCGAAATAACGAACATCGCGTAATCGCGCAAAAGCAACCTCCAACACCCATTCCTGCTTGGGATCCAGAGTCATACGGTGGACGGGAATGGAGAGCCAATAGGTTGAATCGGTCACGCCGAAATCAGGATTCGAATTTGGGAGAAGCTCACCGGCACCATTCTCGATGCGTTGCCACACTCTCTCCGGCACAACGGTTCCATCGACATCTTCAAAAGCGGTGACAAGACCTTCCAATGAATAGGCTTGTGCCGACTTATCAGCC
>CAZZDT010000290.1:0-5449 GCA_964652435.1 uncultured Bdellovibrionales bacterium | reverse complement strand
AAATTGAAAATGAGGAAGCTCGATCTGAGGAACAGGAATAGAGATTTGGTCGTTGCCCTGCTTACCAATCATTTCTCCCTGCGTAATGTACTTACGCAGGTTGTCTTTGATCTTGCCGCGAATAATTTCCCGAAAACGAGAGTGGTCTTGTTTTATCTTCAATGCCATATCTATCTAAATGCTATCACGATGTGTGCTGAACCAGCCACACCCCAACGCGCTCCAATACCTCAATAAGTATCTCATCTTCTGAAGAAAGCTCGTGACCGGTTGCCCGTGCACGATCCAACATACTCAATTCACCACGACTTAGCCGCCCCGATGTCTGCAAAAGCTTCAATAGTTGAGCCATATCAGCAGGATGCATACGACTCAGGAGTTCCAAGACTTTCGCACTCTCCAGGCTCTCGCCCGCACCCAAATCTTGGTGCAAACGACGCGCCTCAACCGACACAGCCTCCAATGACAAACCCTCAACCGTTGTATCTTCCGAATCTGCCGACTCGAAAACCTCAGGCAATTGATTCCAAGGTGGAAGCGGCGCCAAATGCAAACGCTGACCAATACTGTCTAAATCTCGATAAAGCGCCTTGCTGGCTTCTTGCCTGAGAAAAGGCTTTGGATGCTTGGCAACCCGAGCAAATACTTTCCATAAATGCTCGCAATCCCCAGCAGCCAATGACTCTGGAGGCACCAAATGACTGGCCATATCTTGGAGGGAACGTGTGATGAATTCCATACTCTCAGGCTCAGCACAGACAACCCGTGAGGCTATTGCGTAAATACGCAATACCTCAAGACTGTCTGCTGGACGCCCTGGATGAAAACTCAACTCAGACACACTTAGCTCCCGCTTTGCACTTTACCGGGTCAACTCATTGAGCCGCATGCCAAATGCGGCCCTATTCCTTCGCGTCGCCCCGAGCAAAAATCGATGCCACAAAGTTCAAGACATCGGTGGCAGAAACTTCATCGTACCCGTAGTTACGAATCATGCGCTGCTTCACAATATCAATCTTCTCTTGGGTTTCACGGTCAACGACGTTCGACACGAGCGTACTAAGCTTGATGGAATCTTTTTGGTCTTCAAAAAGCTTCAACTCAAGTGCTTTGTGCAAACGCTCATTGGTTCGATAATCAAAAGTCTTACCTTCAACGGCCAACGCACCGATGTAGTTCATGATTTCACGGCGAAAATCATCTTTACGACTTTCCGCAATATCAATCTTTCCTTCGATGGAACGCATCAAACGCTCATCTGGCTCCTCAAACTGTCCCGTGTACTTGTTCTTCACACGTTCCTTTTGAGTGTACGCTTTCACATTGTCGATGTAGTTGGCACAAAGCTTCGTAAGAGCTTCTTCATCGGCTGAAATCGCACGCTGCACTTCGCTCTTCACGATGTCCTCGTACTCTTGCTTCACGTGGCCAATGATTTCTTTGTACTCTTCCTTATGCTTGTCTTTGCTCACCAAAGAGTGGGAAGACAAACCGGCTTCAAGCTCGTTGAGAAGTAGAAACGGGTTGATGCACCCTTCGGCTTTATCCGAAACCAGGCAATTTGAAATCTTGTCCTGAATATACCGAGGACTGATTCCCTTCATGCCTTCATCTTTGCTGTTCTTACGCAGCTCGATCACACTGTCTTCAGTATAGCCAGGAAGTGTTTTTCCATTGTAGAGCTTAAGCTTTTGAACAAGCGTTAAGTTCTGCTTGGTAGGTTTGTCCAAACGCGTTGCCACAGCCCACATCGCTGCCATCTCAAGAGTGTGAGGAGCAATGTGAATGTCGCGAACACGGTCTTTCGAAAAGCTCTTCACATAGATTTTCTGCTCTTCGCTTAAACGCGTGATGTACGGAATATCAATCTTAACTGTTCTATCCCGCAAAGCTTCCATGAACTCATTGTTCACAAGCTTCTGATACTCGGCTTCGTTTGTGTGACCAATGATCACTTCATCGATATCTGTTTGAGCAAATTTCTTTGGCTTAATCTTGTGTTCCTGTGATGCACCCAAAAGGTCATACAAAAAGGCCACATCAAGCTTGAGCATCTCGATGAACTCAATGATGCCTCGGTTTGCAACCTGGAATTCACCATCAAAGTTAAATGCACGTGGATCAGACTCGGAACCATAAACCGCAATCTTGCGGTAGTTAATATCCCCTGTCAGCTCCGTGGAATCTTGGTTCTTCTCATCTTTCGGCTGGAAGGTACCAATACCAACACGGTCCTTCTCCGATAGAATCAATCGACGCACTTTGATGTGCTTCAACACAGAATTAAAATCACCGTCATAATGCTCCATGAGCATTTTCATAATGAAACGACAGGCCGGATTTAACTCGCCACGGGTTTTCACCGTAGAGGGGTCAATTCCAATGCCCTTCAGTGCTTCATCTCGCCAAGCCAGCGGGATCAAGTGCAGCGGCTCTTGGTTAATTGGCGATGGGATGGTGTCTTCATGCTCGAATGGAAGATTGATCCAGTCGTAGGTATAAAGTGCTCCCTCGTCCTTCTTTGAATACGCCTCAAGGCCTTTCTTAAGAAGACGAGCGATGGTGGACTTAGAACTCCCTACTGGTCCGTGTAGCAAAATGACACGCTTCTCGGTTCCGTATCCATAAGCTGCACTCTTGAATACGTTGACCAGTCTCATAAGAGGAATATCGAGACCGTATACACCGTCTTCACCATCGTTATCTGGATCATCAAAGAAGGGATAATGGACAAGCTTCTTTTTGGCATCGATGTATTCTTCGCGCCCATAACCCATAATCATATCGTAAATACGTTCGTACGCATTTCGTGTGATCTGTGGATTTTGTTTAACAAGCTCTAGATATTCTTCGAATGTTCCAGTCCAATGATGCGACCGAAACTCTTGCATGTCATGAAACTTAGCGATTTTCTCTACCAGCGAAGCCATCACCCCTCCATGGTACTTGTTAGCACCTATTCAAGGTAACACTGGTCAACAAGGTGGACAACCACATCCTCCAACCGACACAGCGCACACTATCCTACCCTTACGAGTCTATAGTCTAACGGTGCCGTCAATCAGAGTTAGATGCAAGCAAAGTCACCCCCTGAAACACAAAGATTTTTCAGAGGGTTGAGAGCTTGAAATTCTTAGTAGCTGTGGAGTTTTTCGATGCCCGCCAAAACGTCACGAACCTGCGGTAAAATCGCATCTTCTAGACCTGGGTGATAACCCACGAACGTGTCCATCGACGCAACGCGCTGTACGGGACCATCGAGATAATCGAAGAGTTCATCGCCAATACGTGCGGCGATTTCCGAACCAGAACCCCAGCTCAATGAATCCTCGTAAACCACCAAAGCTTTACCGGTTTTCGTCACGCTTTCAGCAATGGCTTCCCAGTCGTATGGGCTGATGGTACGCAGGTCGAGCACTTCGACATCAATGCCCATTTTAGCCGCCTGGTTAACCGCATCCAAAGAGCGTTTCACCAGGGCACCGTAGGTAATGAGTGTAAGGTGCTTACCCTCGCGTAAACGGTTGGCCTTACCAAACGGAATCATGAAATCGTTACCGGGATTGGGCGCACGATTGTAAGTTTGTCGATAAAGGTGCTTGTGCTCCAAGAAGAGCACGGGGTCTTCACACCGAATCGCTGTTCTCAAGAGCCCGTTCGCATCCAAAGCATTGGAAGGCAGGCAAACTCGGAGACCAGGAATATGTGTGAAAATCGATTCACCAGTTTGTGAGTGATAAACCGCGCCGCCCTTAAGGTAACCACCGTAAGTGGTCCGCACAACTACCGGACACTGGAAGTTGTTGTTTGAGCGCCAGCGCATCAGAGCAAGCTCACTGCGAATCTGCATCATGGCTGGGTAAATGTAGTCGAAGAACTGAATTTCGACGACCGGTTTCAAGCCGCGAACGGCCATGCCCACGGCGCGACCAATAATGTTCGCTTCAGCCAGGGGAGAGTTGAATACCCGGTTAGAACCGTGCTTGCGTTGAAGCCCAGAAGTGACTTTGAATACGCCGCCCTTGCCTTTGACGTCCTCGATGTTCTCGTCGCGAGAAACATCAGCGACATCTTCACCGAAAACAACAATGCCTGGGTTACGTTCCATCTCCGAATCCAAGCAATCGTTGATCAAATCAACCATGGTGCGTGGAGCGCCGGTGAAATCGGCTTCGTCTTCCGTATCGAAATCATCCGTAGTGGGATCGAAATCCGGCGAGTAAACGTAATCCATCGCGGTTTCAGGTGCTGGTGGCTCGGCTGCCAACGCATCTTCTTTTGCCGCCGCAACAATTTTTTCGATTTCGTCTTCGATGGTTCGCAATGCGGTATCATCGATTCCGTGCTCTTGAACCAGAGTCTTACGGTAAACCGTGATTGGATCATCAGCCGCTTGCTGAGCAATCTCTTCTTTGGTTCGGTAAGCACGCTCATCGTCGCTCATAGAGTGTGAGTAAGGACGAGTTACGTGAGAGTGCAGTAAGACCGGCCCTTTACGCTCACGCGCATAAGCGACGCCCTTCTTCCAGTTCTCGTAGCTCTCTTCAGGATCGCATCCATCAAATTCAAGAACGAGTAGGTTCGGATAACCTCTAAAAAGTTTAGAGATGGACCCACCGGCCGTTTGGTATTCAACCGGAACACTGATGGCATAACCATTATCTTGAATGTGGAAAATGACAGGCAGCTTGTCCTGGCATGCGGTGTTCATTGCCTCGTAAAATTCACCTTGGCTGGTTGTTCCTTCACCGGAAGAGACATAAACCACCTCGTCACCGTGAGTTTCACCCAAGTCCAATTCGCGCATCTTCACAAAGCCTTCAGCGCAACCTACCGCGTTTAGAAACTGCGTTCCGGTTGGGCTCGAAGATGAAACGATGTTGTGGTCCTTGTGACCCCAGTGACTTGGCATCTGACGACCACCGGACGCCGGATCAGCGGCGGCACCTACACTTTGGTAGAGCATTTCTTCAGCGGTCACGCCCAAGCCCAGGCAAAGTGCGCGATCACGGTAATACGTGAAGAACCAATCATGACCCGAACGCATGGTCATTGCCGCCGCAGTCTGGGTTGCCTCATGTCCAGCACCCGAGATCTGGAAAAATACGGCATTTTGGCGTTTTAATTGAATTTCTACGTCGTCGATACGACGGCTGAGGAGCATTGTTCGGAAGATGCTTAGTCTTTCAGCATCAGTTAGTCCCTCAGTTACCGGCTTTATTGATTTTACGCTACTCATGGGCGCTCCATACCTTCTATGGTGGGCTCTGGGCTAGCGTAAAACAACACGATTCTTCAGCTATTATGTGACGCAATGCAGTGAAACCAAAGAAACTTTTTCTGGCAATTCCTTATTGGTCCTTAGAAGTCAGGGGCTTAAAGAATTGTTGAAATTGGCGAGACCAATCAGGGAAAATCCACGTACTTTTTTGATCATTCTCCAGGGGTT
>CAZZDT010000289.1:0-5485 GCA_964652435.1 uncultured Bdellovibrionales bacterium | reverse complement strand
GAGAGCGAGTGGGGTGAGGGTGCTACTTTTTTTGCGCTATTTCCATCATGCGCACAAGACGAAGCAAACGTTGAGGATGTAAAGTTTACGGCAAAAGAATGGCTTCTGGCGGATAAGGGAGCCACCGGCCTTGAGTCTGATATTGATAATTCTGAAGTAGAGGCTGTGCTGGGAACTTCGGCCACTGTTTTGGTTGTTGATGATTTAAAAGACATGCGTGAACTGATCGCTAAAGCTTTGAGCCAGCAAAATTATCGCGTGTTAAAAGCTGCCAACGGTCAGCATGGCCTGGAGATGATTCAAAAGCATCGACCAGACTTGGTTATATCCGACTGGATGATGCCAAAACTTTCGGGCCCAGAGATGTTGGCTAAGGTTCGTGAGAACGCTGAACTGGCTGGAACGCCGTGCATTCTTCTTACAGCGAAAAGTGATGACGAGAGTAAGCTTATCGGCACCCAGATTGGTGCGGACGTTTTTCTCGGAAAGCCATTTAATGCCCAGGAGCTTGTATCGGCCACGCGTAATCTTTTAGCTCTCAAGGCAAAAGAAAAAGAGGTCGTGCAGCTAAATCACTATATTACCGAGAGTGTATTGAAACGTTACTTACCGCCTACGTTGATCACAGAGATCATCGAGGGCCGGCTCACGATGGACCGACCAGCTGAGTTACGAACCATAACGGTTCTTTTCAGTGATTTGGTCGGTTTCACGAAGACTTCTGAACAACTTGGCCCTGAAACCATCGCTGCATTTTTGAATGCATATTTGACCAAGATGAATGAAGTGATTTTTGAACACAATGGAACCATCGATAAGTTTATTGGTGATGCGATTATGGTCATGTTTGGTGCACCTAATGACGTATCTGCCCACGAGCAGGCACGACTGGCTGTGCAATGTGCATCGGCGATGCATGATGAGATGGAGCGTCTGTGTAAGGAGTGGGAAGGTCGTGGAGCGGGAGCACTCAGGATGCGAATCGGTGTACATCAAGGTGCTGCGGTCGTGGGTAACTTTGGCTCAGATAAGCGATCTGATTATACATGTATTGGCCCAACGGTTAACCTCGCATCGCGAATTGAGTCTGCCGCGGGTCCAGCCGAAACATTTGTATCGAAGTCGGTTTGCGAACACTTGGACAAGGGTTGGTTCGCAGATGCAGGCCAGTTTGAACTTAAAGGTCTAGAGGCTGCGCAATCGCTTTATCGTTTAATTTTCAAGCCTTCGGATTGCGGCAAATCATAAAGACTTTGGGTATGCCCACGTGCTAGGCTAATATTTAAGTATTACGGGCTATTCATTTTGGTGGAACCTTTATGTCGGATCCTGATGCATCGCATTTTACCTGGAGCAAAGTAGGCTTATCCATAGTCCTGGCTTTGATTTTCGGTGCGATATGGGTGAGTCAGCCTGATGTGGGGTTAGAGTCCATTCGCGATGTCACCCTCGAAGCTGGAAATGGTCTTTATTTTGAGGCGAAAGAAAATGGTGAGTTGGTTTATACAAAAGGTCCAACGAAGCCTACGCACTTATTCTCTCGAATTGTAAAACGACGTGGTTGGCGAACCTATATCTATTTGCAGACTCATTTCGGAACGTTTCTTCGTTACAACCGTGAACTTCGCAAAATTGATGCCTCAGGTTCTCCAGAACAATTTGGTCATTTCGATTTAGACGATGAACTGCTTTTTGTTGAGTGGCGCTCGGGGAGAATCACCCATCCTCTCAAGGAGGAAGATTCTAAGTTGGTGGCGGGCAAGGATTCAAATGTACCTTCACCCGTGGATCCGAAAAAACAAAAAGGGATGAGTCTTGGGGAATCTCCCGATAAGGGAGATTACGAGGGGGATCTCGTCATCGATTCGCAAGAGGCACTGAATAAATTATTTGGTTACAGTGGTGTGAATGGCGATATCCGTATTGTTGGCACTCAGTTAGAAAACTTGGCCAGCTTGAGAACCTTGCGCCGGGTGGGTGGTAGTTTGGTGATAGCGGATAACCCCCGACTCAAGGCCATTTATGGTGTTCGCGGTATCAGCGCAGTGGATAAAGATATCATTGTTAGCAACAATCCTGAGCTCAAAAATCTGCAAGGTCTCTCAAGTATCGGCACGGTAGAGGGAAAGGTCCGCATTGCGAATAACGGCTCCTTGACGGGATTGAATGGAGCGGAGGCAATACGCTCCAAAGGACCATTTGAATTGGTGAACAACCGCGGCTTGGGAGCTTGCGCTGAGGATATCTTGCTTCGTCAGAGTGCATTTGAAAAGTCACGTGCGGAACTTTTGGCTCATAGAATTGCTAGAGAAGGTTGGGAGGGGGAGAAAGATTGTAAAGAGCCGCTGGCCAATCATCATGAGCTGACTCAAGAGGTTCTGGATAGAGCTTTGAAAAAGATGAGCGAGGCTATGGCTCGTCTCGACTTAGAGCTTGAGCGTGCGGGTCAAGAGCAGGAAAAAGAACTTGCCAAGATGGATGCAACCAACAAGCGTATGAAAAGCTTATCGCAGTCTGAGAATGAAAAATCTAAAGAGAATCTTCGAGCACGACAATTTCTCATGCCTACTTTCGGTAACGAGCCAGGTGCTACCGCTAAGTCGCCGAAAGATAGGCAGGGACAGTTACGTGGACCTTGTGTGTTTCCTGAACAAAATTTGTCGCCTGAAGAGAGACGTAAAAAGTGTCAGCTTCAACGTAAGAATTGGCGTAAAAACTTGAAAAAGCCTGCTTATGTTTATGTTCTAGAGAGTCTTAGGAACCCTGCCCAAAGGCATATCGAGTGGGGGCCTGAGCCATCGAAGCGTGAAAGAATGCATACGAGAGGCTTGATCCCTGAGACAGCACACCTGGCCCCCTGGAATTTAATCTATCGACGTAAGTTTCCCACTGGGAGTCGAGCCAAAGATTTCGTGGATCGGTTGCGACGTAATATCGAGAAAGAAGAGAAAGAGCGTCTGAAGCTTAAGACCGCCCAGAAGAAATATTTAAAAAAGATGAAGCGTCAGCAGAGCCAGTCCCAATTAGATTAAATGCAGTGATTCCTTGCGTCAGGGGCAAAGTGTGATTTGATAATTTTCAAGGAGTCAGGGTTCGCATTGGTGCGTTTTCCTAGAGGCAGGCCATGCAAAAACTTATTGCGCGTTTCTTAACCCCGTTACTTGAACAAACAGGCAACGAAGAGATGCGCCGGGCCATTGTGACGGGCCATATTGCATTGGCTGGGGTTGTTTTGGGGATTGGTTACTCCGCTTTGAATGCTGCCTTGGGAATCTGGGCGGGGGCATTCGCCAATCTTATTTTTTCGTTTCTTTGGATGCTCATGGCGCTCTTATGTCGGCGCGGTCAAGTGAACACCAGTCGTCATTTAATGTTGATCCTAACCAACCTTCACCTTTTTTTCACCGCTCTTTACATTTTTGGCGCAGACTGCGGGGGACACCATTATCTGGTCGCTTCTGCGACGGTGGGCTCGCTCTTCTTTACAATGGAAGAGTGGAGATGGAAGATTTTTTATCTCGTGTTTGGGATGTCGTTTTTTCTCTTACTCGAATACGAGCTGGTGGCTTACAACCCCATTGAAAATATTCCACTTGAAGTAGCGCGCATTTTTGAAGTGGTATCCATCATTGGTACCGTAAGTTTTATTTTTGTCTTTTTGTATTGTTATCAATTCGCTGTCTTAAGAGCTGAACGTGAATTGGATTGGGCTCATAAGCGTTCTGAGGAGCTGCTACTTAATATTCTGCCGTCACCTATTGCCGAACGACTTAAGGGCGGTGAGTCCGTAGTAGATCGCTTTGAGGAAGTAACGGTGATGTTTGCCGATATCTCTGCCTTTACCAAGCTGGCCACTGAAATGGTTCCGGTGGATGTGGTGGAGATGTTAAACGAAATATTTTCGGCTTTTGATTCTATTGCCGATGTTTATAATTTAGAGAAAATCAAAACCATTGGTGATGCATATATGGTGGCCGGTGGTATACCCAACCCTTCCTCTAAGCATGTTGAGGCAGTTGCCCGAATGGCGCTGGATATGCGTGATTGGCTAACCCATTACCGAGACAAGAATCAATTAGACATCGGATTACGTATTGGGATTCACACCGGTCCAGTGGTCGCTGGTGTGATTGGCTCGAGAAAGTTTATTTATGATTTGTGGGGTGACACGGTGAACCTTGCAAGCCGTATGGAGTCTCACGGAGTGGTTGATGAGATTCAGGTATCTCAAACAGTTTACGAACGTTTGAAAGATTCTTTTGAACTTGAAGCTCGGGGTGAGATTTTGGTCAAAGGCAAGGGGGATACACCCGTCTATCTTTTGAAGGATTCCATTTAATCACGATGGTATCTGCTCTGAAATGAAACATAATTTATGAAATATGCTTCATTCATATCTCTAAAAATACGGTATTAGTTGGGATTCTTGGGTTAATCTGATTCGGGTGCTCGTCAATAGTATCTATCTGTAAACAATACCGAATATTCAGCCTCACCCGACTCCTAAGTCTTTTCTGGTTGGTCACCCTATGGCAGACTCCCATTAGCATGATTTCGACTGGGAGTAATTGACGTCATGAGCAAGGAAACATTGGTTGACGGTCTGATCGTTAAATTCACGGGCGGCATGAGTCGCTTGCCAGGATTTCTGATTCGATTGCGCTGGTTGGTCTTGATGCTCTTTGTCGCGTTTACGGGTGTCACGGGATATGGCATCGGTGGCTTGGTGATCGATCAAGGGTTGGACCAATGGTTCGACGAGGACGATAAAACATTACAGCTCTATCAGACATTCAGAGGGGTTTTTGGTGGAGACGCCAACATGATCTTGCTCTACCAGCCCAAGAACGGTGATGTCTTTTCGGAGGAGTCTCTTAGTCGGTTACGAAAGCTGGAAGATAGCTTAAACGAATTACGCACACAGCCTGGCTCTGGTTTGGAGCGCTTGATTGAGGTTCAGTCTTTGCTCTCGGTGGATGTTCTCGAGAGCGACGGGGATACTCTTTACAGTCGTCCTTTGGTTGGGAAGACCCTGCCGACCAATGAGACTGAACGTGAGGCGCTTCGTCAGAGAGCTCGGGGCATTCGCGACTTAGAAGGTTCGCTGTTTTCTTCGGATTTCAAAAACGGAATCGTGATTTTACGAACAGATTTTAATGCCCGCGTTGTGGATGACCCTGAAGCGGCGACTGTGGAAAACGAAGGTTCCGAAGGGTTTGACGACGGCGACTCTATGGATTTTGGATTCGATGAAGAGGGCGGCGACGATGTGATTGCTTTCATGGACCGAGATGTTGGAACCATGGAGTCTTCGCAAATGGATGGCTTCGTTGAGTTTATGGGAGCTTTACGGAGTACGCTGAACGAGCAGGGTTGGAAAACTTTTGAGAGTGCGCCAGGTACTTTGGACCATATGGAAACCTTCATGGCGGGACAGCCATCGGATGCAGAGTTTTTTCAGAAGAAGCTCTTTCCCGAGTTCAAT